>NZ_CALPCY010000017.1:0-86700 GCF_943193115.1 Otoolea muris | reverse complement strand
GCTATAAGGTGTATTATGCATTATATGACGTAGACGGCAACGGAACCCCCGAATTATTTATCGGGGGTCCATGGGGAAGAAATACGCCGCCTGTGATTTATGATATTTTTACCTTTGATAATGTCCAGGCGATTAACCCATTTACTGAGTTATATGATGGGTTTGGGCATAGAACGAATCTGTATTTTTATACAAATGGAATCTTTGAAGTACACTGGAGCAATGGTGGCTATGATAATGGGGAAGATTTTTACAGGCTTTCAGAGAACGGTTACAGTGTGGAATTTATAGAAACAGTGTCACGTTTTTATGGTGGCTATGAGGAAAACAGATTAAGATATTATCATGATGCAGAGAGGAAAAAAGAAATATCACAAAAGGAAGCTGATGCGATATTACAAAAATACATGGCTGTAGGCGAAGCGGATTTAAAGTGGTCTGAAATAGTAAAGGAATGATACGCATACCTGGATTGCAGATGGCAGGAAGCGCCGGGGAGCTGTCGGTTGTATTGGCGGAATGGAGCAGAAAAAGATTTGAATACGTTGTCAGCTCAGAGGAGAGGCTTTAAGATATCGTATTATATAAACAAGAAGGATGACGATACATTTTTCAGTCCGGAATGATTATGCAAAAGAATTTTATAAAATATTAACAGGTGGAGATTTGGAAATTGCTGACACAAAAGAATCTTTATATGAAAACAAAAATAATAATTAAGCTGTATACAGATTTTATTTTAGAAAGGTGAGATGGGGGACATATGAATTATATGATTGTGACATTGATTGGTTTATTATTGAGCTTTAACAACAATCTAAGTGCAGAAATAAAAAATACAGCGCATATGGAAGAGACAGCCGATGAATCAGCTTCCGGCGGCAAGGCGTGTACAGGTATGGAAAAACAGGCATACATTGAAATGGTTACCGGAGAAACAACAATGAACGGATTGGGAATCAAAGATTGTATCATTACAGCCGATTACTGGCCAAACCCGGATAATCACAGAGATCCCTGTTTATTTGCATCGATCCGATATCCGCAGATATCGGGAATGGAAGATAAATCTATTGAGAAAAAAGTAAATAATTTATTAATAAACGCTGCAACGCAGTCGCTCAATAATAGAAATGCAGATCAGACGCTGAGACTGTTTAATAATATCGTAAATCATGGATTAAATACTTTTTGGAGCGGTGAGAATGAATATAATATAATTTATGTTGGAGATAAGAGTATCAGCGTGGGTTATGAGGGAATGGTATATTTCGGAGGAGCTCATCCATCGTCGTTTCATGATTATATTACAATTAACCTGCTCAGCGGCGAGATGGTCCCATTCACTGATTACTTTTCAAAAGAGGACGTAATAAAGGCGATCCGCTCTTTAAAATTTGAGATGCTTGAAGGACAGTACAGTCCGGGAGGATATAAAGGTGACGAGCCCAGGATAACAGAGGGATTTGTTACAGCGATAAAAAAGTTAGAGGAAAGTTCAGACAGCTTTATGGGAAACATATATAATTTTGCGATAGACGACCGTTTTGCTTATATACGCTTTCCATTTGATGATTCATTGAATAGATATGTTATTTTAAAGTTCCGTCTGGATGCATTGAAATAAATGGCCTGCTGTGTTATCAGACAGGCGGTTGCAGCCCAAAGCAAACGAAGCGGAAAATTTAAATTCATATTGGGAAAGGCGGTATGATTATGAATCAGATTATTATAAACCTGATATGCTTATTATTAAGCTTCAGCAACAGCATGTGCTCAGACATGGAAGGAAAGGGATATATTGAAACAGTAAGTAATGAGACAACAATCAATGGCCTGAAGATTCAGGAGCATACTATTAGATCCTATTACCGGAAGGAGGGGGAATTTGTTCAAAGACCCTATTTAAACGCAGCGATCCGGTTTCCCCAGATAACGGATATGGAAGACGTATCCGTACAGAGAAAAATAAATAAGGGGCTGAAGGATGCCGCGACGCAGTCGCTCAGTTGGGAGAATGCAGATCAGACATTAGAAAAGTTTCATGATATCGTGTATAATGATGAATCAACCTGGTTCTGGTACGGTGAAAATGAATACGAAATTCTTTCAGTAGAGAATGAAAGTATAGGAATTAAGTATGAAGGAAGGAGTTACTTTGGAGATGAAGATTGCATGCAGTTCAGCGATTATATCACGTTTAGCTTAACCGATGGAGAACGGATTCCATTTACAGATTATTTTTCCAGAGAGAAGGTGATCCGGGCCATAGAAGAATTGAAGTACGATTGGATACAAGGAGAATACATACGCAGATATAAAGGCCGTTATGAGAGGTATGAACCAGAAGAAGTGGAAAAACTTGTGTCCACGGTGAGAAAACTGGGAGATACGGCTGATAACTGGGGAAGATATTTTGGAACGACTTATTATTTTGCTATGGATAGAGAATACGCGTATATCAATTTACATTTTTATTATATGGATCAATATGCGGTTTTGAAATTCGATCTGGACGATCTAAGATAAAAATGGGCGGGGTGAAATGGAATAATGCGGGCTGGAGGCAGAAGCAGGATTCGGGATAAGGCGCGGGAAGAAGGGGAATGAAATATAAGGCAATTTTAATTTTATTGGCATTAGCACTGACATCATGCAGCTATCCGGGACAGGACGTCCAGGACGGGAGCATCGCCCGGCAGACGGATGAACAATGGGACAGCTCAGATGTATGTCAGGAATATGTGGGGCGTCAGTTTGGTTATAGGGTGAACCTTTATTTTTATTCTAACGGGATTTTTGAGGTGGACTGGAGCAATGAATTATGGAGTGGATTTCTACAGACTGTCATCGGATGGGTATAATGTATATCCTGTTGAAAGTGTGTCAATTAAAGTGCCGTATGATTTGATTATAGGATTTTACCATGATGCCGAGTCAGAGGATGGGATATCAGAAAAAGAATATGATGCAATATTACAAAAATACATAGATGCAGGAGAAGCAGATTTAAATTGGTTTGAAATAGTAAAGGAATGATATCTGCGGAGAATAGAAATTGCTGATGTACTGGAGAAGGAGGAGACATTTTACTTTGAAAACGACGGATGGATGCAGAACTTTTTTGACGGGACGAAGCGGGGAGAGGGAGGTATGGGCATGAGCGCAGGCGTTATACAGAATATATATCCATTATTTGAACGGAACCGGATCCTGAAAAAGGAGATGCTCTGGTCCCTGAGGGACTATGCCTTTGCGCACGCCGGGGTGGAGTACCAGGAATACGGGCAGGGGATCCTGCGGGGGTGCGGGCTGAGCGTACAGGGGGAGGAGATAGCCGTCCGCCCCGGGCTCCTGAAATATGGCCAGGCTGTGTGCATTATGATGGAGGAAGCCAGGATCCCGTTTGGGGCGGCGCAGGAAATGCGGTATTTACATATGGCCGTGCGGGAGGACAGGAGCGCCCCGGACTACATCGCTTACCGGATGGAGCTTGCGCTGTCAGGGGAGGAGAAGAAAGGCGATGGGGTGTTTGAGCTGTGCCGTTTCCATTTGAGGAAGGGGGCGGCGCTGCGCACGGAATATAAGAGCTTTGCGGATATGGAGACGGAATACGACACAATGGACGTGACGCATGCGGACTGGGGAGGACTGGGAGGAAAGAGCCTGGCCCCGGCGGTGACGCGGCGGTTTGCGGAGGAGATCCTGTCAGAGCGGGGAAGCCGCGAGGAGGATCGGGCGTTTGCAATGCACTGCCTCTGCGAAGCGGGAGCCATGCCGGCCCGGGCGCTGGCGGCGTATGCGGCGGGGCGTATGGGTGGAGACATGGATGAATACATGGACATGCGGAAAGTGTATGGGGCGCTGCGGCGCATCCTGGAGCAGTCCGGGCGGGGAGAGGAGCGGACGGGAGGCCGGAGGGAGAAGCGGAAAATTTTGGTGGATTAACATACCTGGGCTGGCCACAGGGCTTCCGGTCTGGTACAATAAAATGTAACAGGACAAAAGGAGGGATAAAGAGGAATATGTCAGAATTTTTAATGAAACCCAGGATAGATTTTGCCTTTAAGGAGATCATGATGGACGAACAGGCGCGCATCGGCTTTTTATCGGCCATGCTCCGACTGAACCCGGCGGATATCCGGGAAACGCGGGTGCTGAATACAAGCCTGAGAAAATTTCACAAGGATGAAAAACAGGGCATCCTGGATGTCCGTATTCTGCTGAACAACGATACGGAGATCGATATCGAGATCCAGCTTTCAGCGCTTTCCGTGTGGGCGGATCGCTCATTGTTTTACCTGGCAAAAATGTATACGGAACAGATCCATACAGGCCAGGATTATACGGTATTTAAAAAGTGCGTGGGAATCAGCATCCTTGATTTTGATCTGTTTAAGGGGGAAAGCGAATTCTACTCGCGCTTCCACCTGCGGGAGGACACGCGGCAGACACTTTTTACGGATAAGCTGGAATTCCATGTGGTGGAGCTGCCAAAGCTCCCAAAGGAGTTAAAAGAGGACAGCGACGAAATCCTGCTGTGGGCGAAATTCATAAACGCAGAGAAAAAGGAGGAATTTGACATGCTGGCGGAAAAGAACCCGTATATCGAAAAGGCATATGAGAAGCTGCAGGTGATCAGCCGTGACCGTGAGAAGCGGATGGAATATGAGGCGAGGGAAAAGGCGATTCTTGACCATAACCAGATGATGCTGGAGGCGAGGGAGGGCGGCTTGAAAGATGGGCTTGAACAGGGGATTAAAGCGTTTATCCTGGACGGTTTGGAGGATAACCTGACAAAGGAGAGGATACTTTGTAAGGTTGAACGGCATTTTGCGCTGACAAGGGAGCGGGCCGAGCATTACTATAACCTTTTTTCGGCGGCAAAGGATAAATAGTATCTGAATCGGGCGGTTTTGGGGGCCGGCCGGAGGCAGGAAGGAGGTTTAACGCAGCGGATCCAGGCTATCGGAGAAAAAGACAAGGAATATGGGAAGTTATTTCGAGACAGTTCCTTAGCATCATAACAGAGGTGAACGGGCATGGGAGGGCGTCTCTTGCCGGGATCCTGCCAAAAGATTCGGGGATGGCTGTTTTAAAAAAGAAACTTCGCACAATTACCATTTCTTATGAAAGGCAGGAAGAGCATCAGACGGAGGAGACGGTTTTATTTGCAGGGCGGATCCGGACATACAGCGTCAGAAATGAAGGGGAGCTCTATTATTTTGAGGCGGAATGTGTAACAGCAACGGCAGAGTTCGACAGTGAAAAGAAATACCGCTCCTTCCAGGATGCAAAGATGACCTACAGAGAGCTTGTGCGCAATGTGGCGGGGGATACGGGTACGGTTTTGATCACAAAGAGAGGAAATGAGACACTCCCCCACGCCCTCATTCAGTATGGAGAAACCGACTGGGAATTCCTGAAACGGATAGCCGGTTATCTGGAGGCGGTCCTCGTGCCGGATACATACCATGAAGTCCCCAAGGCTGCCGTCGGGCTGGTACAGGGGAAGCGATACGAAACAGGCATCGGGGACATCTATGAGATCGATAAGCAGACAGGGCGGCGCAGGGGCGAAGGGGATAAGCTTTTCATCACAGTGAAGGGAACGCCGGAAATGCATATAAGCGACAGAGTATCCTGTTATGGGAGAGAGCTTATTATATTAAAAAAGGAAGTCCGGCTTGAAAAGGGCCTTCTTTGCTGTACCTGCCGGCTTGGGCGGGAGGAGGCCGGGCGGGTACAGCCTCATTTTAACGATTGTCTCTGCGGTTTGCATTTGTCCGGCCTTGTGGAGGAGAGGATTGGCGAAAAAATGAAGATCGCGCTTGATATTGACAGAGAGGCGAAACAGGAGGCGCTTTGTGAGTGGCCATATCTGCCTGTCACAGGGAACGGGATGTATGCCATGCCGGAAACAGGAAGCCGCGTCTGCCTGTATTTCCCGGACAGCAATGAAAAAAATGCATTTATAGCAGGCTGCCTTCCCGGGGAAGGGGAGGAGGAACGGCGCCCTGAGTACAGAAATCTGGAGACGGCGGAGGAAAACAGGCTGGAGCTGTTCCCGGGTGAGATGAGGATCAGGCGTGCGGATCACAGCCTGAATCTGTCAAACCGGGACGGCGTCAGCTTTACGACCAGCCGCCGGATACGGATGGTTGCAGAGGGGAATATCACAATTCAAAACGAAGGGATCGCAAAGGTGCTGGCCGGGACATCCGCCCATATGGAATGTTTTAAGGGCCGGGAGAATTCGATCCATATGGAGGGCCTGGAATGTACGATTAAAACAGGCCGGTTTCTGACAAGCGATGCGGGAAGAAAGGCGGAACAGGTACAAAACCAGGATCCAAAGACCGCCTGGAGAGCCGCGGAGACGGCGAAAAATATGGCGCTTCAGGCAATGGGCGCAATTCCGGCCCCACAGGCGGATGGGATCGCGGGAAAGGCGCTTGGAGGGATACCCGCCTGTGCGGGAAATGGTATGGATTTGGATGTTTCAGGAGTAATGGGAGTTATATTTGGAGGGGATTTAGATGAGTGAAGGGATTAGCGCGCCGGCATTAGTGTATTGTAATTGTACGAAAGAGAAAGAGATCAGTGACGCGGCTGAAGAAAATTTTGAAATTTATCAATATTTAACGGTGGATCCGGACGGTGACAGGAACATTTTCTGTACGGATTATCCGTTTATATTTGATGAAGACTGTAAACCATATATAAATATAAAGCCTTTCCCGTTTTGCCGGTCAAGATTTTATGAGGAAGCCGTAAAGAATTTAGAGGAGTACGCCAGCAGGAAATGTATAGAGGCAGAGAATGAAGGAAACACAACGGAAGCCGTCGTGTGGGGCCAGCGGGCATCAGAGTTTCACAATATATGCCTGAATGTCCAACAGCAGAAAATGCTGTCGGAAAAGCAGTACCCATGCCTGCTTCAGGTGTTGGATCGATGGTTTAACAGTACGAAGGCAACGGTTACGGAATATTTTAATTGGTCGAAAGAGACATGGCAAAACCTGGAGCGGATTCAGAAAACCTTTATGCAGGTTATACAAAAGGCAAGAAAGAAGCTGAAAGACGGCCAGCCAGGTTTTATAGAGACGGCATGGGAACGCTTTAACCGTGCTTTTGAAGCGATAAAACCTGATTTTGATAATATAATAATTGATGAGTTTTCTGATAGTTTTTATTTTGATCTGGAACAAATCAAGAGGGAGTGGCATGCGGCATGGAATGAGAAAACGGAGGATCCACTTTCAGGTTTTGACAGGAAAACAAAGAGCATGTCGAAGGTAATAGAACTATTATCTGATATGGTTTGCGATGAGCTGTTTTTTGCAGATCATCAGGAGCTGGTATCAAAAAATATGGAAAGAGTAAGGGACATATTTCAGGATTTTTATGAGGCGGTATCAGAATTAGATTATGATGATGATCTGGATTTCAGGGCAATACTGGAGCAGTTTAAAACGGATTTGAACGGATTGCAGTTTAAGGTAGAATTTAGGGATACGCAAAAAGATTTCATAAGCAAAAATTCATTCCTTGTGTGTCGGTGTGGAGGGATTATCAGGGTTGTATATAGCGGACAGGATATGGATAGAGGATTTTACAAATTAGAGAGTAATGTGGTAAAGTTTCTTCAATGGATAGAGAGAGATTTTCATACATTGATAACGGAAACAACATTATGGGATTATTGGGAGGTAGGAGTTTCATTTGTAGATGCATATAATTTTGTGAGATTTATTTTGCTCTCATCAGGTAATGCAAGTCAGTTTGATACATATTATCATGCTATCTATCGCGACCGTGTCATGAGAGGGTATGGAGCAGAAATGAATATCACCATAAAATCAGCGAGCTCAAAAAATAAAGAGGAACATAATAAAAGTGCACTACTTAATTTAATCAGTGCTTCTGTGGGAGCTGTAACATTTGACATGAGTGCGGGAATTCAAATCGCGGCGGCAGCAGCAATGGTTCGACTAGACCCTAATAGTGATAATTTTGCTGGTCTGGGAGCCGCTGTTGCAGGAGCCTCATCGGATGAATTGATTAGCTCTGCTAGAGCGTGTTTGAAAATTGCTTTCTGGTAGCTGTGCGTGCCACTTTGTGGGAGATTTGTGCCAAATGAACGCGGCGTAGTGGGCTACGTTAAGTGAATTTGGCACAAATATACCGCGAAGTGGGGCGTGCAGATGCCAGGAATGAATTTTCAAACACGCTCTAGCAACTTGGGATCAGCATTTTTAATTCTCAAAGGTTTTAAAGGAGCATTATCAGATTTTTTTATCAGTCAAACGCAGATTATGTGGGGGATATTAAAATTGATATACATTTGGGTAGTCATGATATTGCATATGAAAGGGATTATAATGTTATGGGGGAAGAAGTTACAAAAGAACCACGTAAAAGTATGGAAATACGAACGATGTCTTATATGTATGTAGACCCCCCAGGAAGAATACCTACTTCACCTCGGGATATGAAAATAGGTAAAATGGTTGATATCAAATATTTTAAAAATATTATCCGTGTAGACACCACTTTAGCAATAGATCCAGATAAAATAGAGAAAGAAAAGAAAGAGTATAAATTGAATGAAAATGGGATTTATGAAGAGTAAGATAATGTTATCGATATTGGCCTTGATACTGGCCTTATCACTCACGTCTTGCCAGAAAAAACCTGAAACTGGTTTCATGATACATAATATACCAACACAGGACGAGGCCGGACACAATTTTCCGATTCCTGACATACCAGATGATTATACAGTAGATAAGAATCTTTATGTCGCACAGGAAAATGGAATTTATGTATTCATAGAGGGCAGCAGTTTTGATTATGCAGGCATCAATTCGGAATTATGCAAAGGCAATGCCGCTTCCATAAAGGAGCAGTATGAAAGAATGGAGATCCCCGAAAGTGATTTAATCGATTATGCCGCCCTGCAAAATATATTAGGGATAACTGAAATCTATCTGTCGGATTATGCCAAGGCGTATGATCATTTCTGCGATGCAATTCAATTCATAGAAAGGAGGAACCTGCCAGAAAAGGATTCTGTTCTTACAGTTCTGTATAATAATGCCGGGGCGGCGACCATTTACCTGTCCGCTAATGCCCCGGAGGACAGGCGGCTTCTGAAGGCGTCCGGGCTTTGCAGGGATCCTTATATGGGCCTGATAATAGCCATTAACCAGACTGGAAGGATAAAAGTATATGCCTCAGGCCAGGAATGCGAGATAATGATTGCACGGGCAAATGAAATGCTGGAAAAAGAGGAGCTTGTAAACAACAGTACAGGTTTTGTGCATGCATTAGCAATAAAGTGTATTGTACTGGGTTACACGAGACTGGGAAACATGGAGGAAGCGCTCCGGATATTGGAAAAGGCGTTTCCTGAGATACCGGATATGCAGGAATACAGTCTTCTGAAAGCCGGCCTGCTTACGGACAGAGGCATTTGCAAAGAATATTTGGGGGAACATGACGAAGCGCTTCAGGACTTCAGGAGCGCGATAGCGATTCATGGGAAAATACTCGGCAGCGATTCACGCCAGGCAGCGAATACTTATTTCTGGATGGGAATGAGTTATATGGGGGGAGGCAATGCCTCTGAGGCAGCAGTTTGTTTTGAAAAGACGATTCCCGGGATGAGATGTGGGGTGCCAGGGGACAAGTGGAAGATGTATTGGAATGCAGGATATTCGTTTCAACAGTCAGGGGATTATGAGAAAGCGAAAGAGTATTTGTTAAAAGCATATGTACACAATCAGGCGGTTATAAAAGAAGCGGCTGCGTTTGTCGATGAAGAACGGAGATATGAAGTGGAGATAAAAGAAGCATTACGAGCAATATATGAAATGGAAGGAGGAAACAGGAGAAGCTTTGAGCGGTGGCTCAGGCGTGAGGCAAAGAAGGCGGAAAAGGAGGAGAAGCAATACGAAAAGCTTCCGTAATCCATGTATTGGAGAAGGATAACAGGGGGAACAAAAATGGATCGAAATTCTGAATTAAAGGAAAGCGCTGCGCAGGAAACAGGGCGCGGCAGCCAGGGCGATACCGGGGAGGGGGAGCTTAACCGGAAGCGGTATCTGGACGGAAAACGGGATTTCTGGCGGGTGGCGCTATGCGAAACCGTGATCCGGGCATGTTACCTGTGTGTGAACGCCCTGAATGGCATAAATGGCGCAAATGTCCCGGGAGAGGCGCTCGGATATTTCCTGCTGGCGATGATGTTGTTTTTGTCCTATCAGGGCTACAGATGGGCGTGGTATCTGTATTTTGGGATAATGGTATTTAACCTTTTCCAGTTTAGCGTTTTCACAGTCCTGCTCATATCCCGGTGGTATTGGATGCGGTATATATTGACGCATTCAATGCTGGCCGGCTATATCATTGAATTCGCCGGGATACTGGCGATGGCATTTTTTATGATTATAAAAAGGAATGCAGGATATTTTATCAAGTGCCGGAAGATGGAGCGAAAGAAGAAATCAGGCGGCCAGACAGTAAAAGAGGAAAACAGCAGGGAAGGATGAAAGCTGAGCCGTTCCTGTACATAAACAACAAAAAGGAGGGAGCATCATGGAATATTTCCGGATTAGCCAGGATAAGCGCTACCTGCATCCGCCGATCATCACCAACATCCGCGATATCATAAAGCGCCGCTCGGGTGCAGCGGCTGGAAAGGGGGAACAGGTAGCGGATGCAAACGTGGCGTTTATCGCCCCGCAGCCGGAAACGGATTTCCCGGATATTCTGGATGCACAGGTCTTTCTGGTCAGCGACCGGATGAAGGAGGTGTTCCGGATGTACGAGCCGTCGCTGCGGTTTAAGATGGTCTGCGTCCTTGACAATATCAGGGGGGATTATGCGAATTACCATATCCCGCTTTTTCCGGAGGCGGACTGCCTGTCCCCGGAAAGCGTGGTCCTGCCGGATAAAAGCGCGGTCAGGGAGCTGGTCCTCTGTAAGGAGCGGATCGGCCCCGGACGGATCTTCCGGGTGGCCGGGCTTAGGACGGACGCGGCGGTTATCCGGATGGATGTCCTGGAAAGCCTTTTGAGGCGGGGGATACGGGATTTCCGTTTCAGCCGGGTACGGATGGCATGAGGACAGTTCCTGATAATGCAGGTGCCTGAAAGGCAATGGGAAAGGAGGCGGCCCCGGTGGCAGGCATAGTGAACCGTGAAAAGCGGAGAATGGATTTTCTTAAAAAAGTGAATGAAAAGGCGGATGAAGAGCTGAAAGAAGCGGTACGGCGGCTGAAGGAGGATCAGGACAGGATGCGGGATCGCCTGAAGGTCTTCTGGAAGCCGTTTTTGGATGGGCTGCAAAGCGAATACGGGCTGCTTGAGGCAGCGGGGAGCGCCGGCCCGCTTTCCTTCTCCTACCTCTCCTTTCTGCGGAGCGGGATACTGGACGGGGGGCCCTGGCTGCGCATGGATTACTATGATTCCAGAGGACGCGCCTCGGATGTGGAGTGCGGGGGCTGCCCGGACGGATTCCCCGCGTTCCCATATCTCGATAAAGGGTTCAGGGAGATCCGGGAACTGTTTGCCGGCCAGTCGCAGGCGGGCGCGTATCTGGCGGATCCGATCCTGTATGATCTGGCGGATCGCTACAGTGAGGAGATGGAGCCCCTGGTACTGGAATCGCTGTTTACGCTCATTGAGGAAGAGGGGGAGAGGTGGTATGGTTCCGGCGATGTACGTTTTTTTGCAGGGGATTTTCTGGACAGGGCTGAGCCGGCTGCCGAGTGGAGGGACGGGAAGCTGCGCGCGCTCCAGGCAGGGGTGAAGCGGCAAAGGAGAGGAAAGGGAAAAGGCATGGGCTGGGAGGACGAGAGGGTCGTTCATATGCAGAATGAAGAGAGGAAAAAGAAATATTGCAACCTGGATACAGGGATGTACATAAAGGAAGAGCTGATTTGTTTTGAAAGGTTTCATATAGATGAAATGGGCTTCAGCCTGGTTTTGCCCAGGGGCTTTGCAAGGCTTGACGAGGGGGAGAAGGAGAGCGGGGACAGCATGCTTAACTGGTTTGACTTTAAGAGCTATGTTATCACAGGGACGCTTTACAACCTCGCCTCGGTGATTTCATTCAGGGACCGGAGCGTGCTGGGGATGTTTTCCTGCCCTTATGAGCTCAGCCCATGGTGGAAGCCGGTTTACTTAAAAGTATTGGAGACATTTGGCAGCCGTTCAGACAGGCCTGCGCAATGCTTGCGCTGACCGTACGAATGTGCCGGCCGCAGGCATATGGCCCGTCGCGAAGCGGTTTTAAATGGCCGTATGCCGGCAGGGCGGCGGTAAGGTGTGGAGAAAGGAGAGGGGAATATGAAAGCAGTAAATCTTGGCAGCGGGCCGTATCATTTTAAATCGATTTTAAGCTGCAGGATAGAGAAGACGGTAAACAGCCATTTCAGGGCGGAGGTGTCAGGCTATACGGCGGATTCCGTGGAGGAGGCGCTGCGGATTTCGGAGCAGAAGGAGCCGTTTGTCATCTATGCAGAGGAAGAAGGGGAGAAGCGGTCCATTTTCAGGGGGAAGGTGCGCGGGCTGCATATCCGTGCGGAAGGGGATCTGAAGATCGTGACTGTCCGCGCAGAGTCTAATACCTGCCTTCTGGACGGGGAACGCCATATCAGGGCCTTCCAGGATCCGGACTGGACATACCGCGATATCGTCCGCTCCATTGCCGGAAAAGAGAAGGCGTCGGTGATTTATTATGCGGGAAAGAGCGGACGGACCGGCGGCCTGACCGTGCAGTATGAGGAGTCGGACTGGGAATTCCTGAAGCGCCTGGCGGCCAGGGCGGGGACGGTTTTAACGCCGGACTGCACGAATGACTCCATTTGTTTTTATTTTGGGATCCCGGATCAGAAGGAAAAGGCGGCCGCAGGGCCGGGGGAGAGCCCGGAGGTGTCGGTCATCGACGCAGACGGCCCCGGAAAGCGGATTCTGGAATTCCGTCTGGTTTCCAGGGAAATCTGGGAGCTGTGCACGCCGGTTGAGGTTATGGGGACAGAGGCTCTCGTATACAGCATACAGGGAAGGCTGGAGGGGGAGGAAATGATCTGGGATTACCGCTTGAGGAGGCCGGCTGATTTTGAACCCGGGGAGGCGTATAATGCGCGTATAACCGGGGCCTCCCTGTTCGGGAGGGTGACAGATACCAGAAGGGAATTCATACGGCTTAAGCTGGAATGCGGGGATGAGTGTACGCCCGGGAACGCGGTATGGTACCCGTTTGCCACGGTTTACACCTCGCCGGACGGGAACGGCTGGTATTTCATGCCGGAAAAAGGGGAGCGGGCGAGGCTCTGCTTCCCGGATAAAAAGGAGAAGCACGCGTATGCGGTAAACAGCGCCTGGCTGGAGGACGCGCCCGGCCGGAAAAATGATCCGGATGTCAAGTTTATCCGGACGTCCTCCGGAGATACGCCTTGCGCCGGATTCTGTCCTGCTCACCAACCACAAAGGGATGTCGGTGCGGATAGACGATAAAAAAGGGAGCGAAATCAGGAGCCGGGAGAATATTGATCTGAACGCAGAGGAGGGGATTAAATATGAAGCGTATATTACAAATGGCTAAAAAGTGGAAGTTTTGTATTATCTTATTAGTATCTTTATGGATTGTTTCTTCTCTGATAACAGCGTATCAGAATGCGCACATGACAGCTATAGAGCAGGCCGAAAGAATATTGAATACCTGGTATATCCGCGGAAATGTTTCCATGACTATCTGGGAATATAAAAAGCTGTTGAGGCGAACTGAGAAAAAGGACGGGGATCAATCAAAAGATATTGTGGCATTAAAGACTAATCTGGCAACTTTTTATATGGAGAAAAAGCAATATGAGAAAGCGGAGATCTGTCTTCGTGAAGCAGAGGAAATCAGCAATCAAACAGGATTGAAGGAGTGGCCTGTTAATGATTTATACAGAGCATACGGACAATATGAGACATCACAGAGAAATTATGATAAGGCGTTGGAGTATTATGAAAAATCTGTTAAATGGTGTAAGGAATTATATGGAAGTAATTCCACCCAAGGCGGCATTTTATATTTGTTGATGTCGTATACGTATTTGGAAATGGATGATTTGGAAGAAGCAGAAAAATATGCGGAACTGGCGATGATGCCAAGCTATAGGGAGCGGGATCGCCTTTATGTGATTAACGCATTGGTAGCGTCCGGCGATATTCGGATAAGACAGGAGAAATATGACCTGGCGATATCCAGATATGAAGATGCTTATCAATATTACAAAGACAAACTTTTATCAAATACGAAAGAAGATGCCGATATTATGGATGCTATTAGAGAGAAAATAGAAGAAACTAAAAGGATGATGGGGGAGGGCGACGGCGACGGAATGTGATGGAAGTAATTAGAAAGACATTTTCAACTGCCTGCTCCCGGAACTATTCAGCCAGGTTTTGTTTGTGCAATTAACTGCAATAATTAACTGGATTGTTACAGGATAATTTTCATCAGGCTATTATGCTGAAACAGGTGACTTCCAAATAGACCAATATAGGCGTGAGACGCAAAAACCGGAATTAAAAAAATGCCCAGATTTGAGTATTTTAATAGTCATGAATCAAATGGGCTGAAATGGAAATTAAAAGGGGAAGCGGGGATAAAATATGAAGCATATGTTTCAAATGATTAAAGAAAAAAGAAAATTCTGCATTTGTCTTGTACTAATTCTGGGAGCTGCTTTTTTTATAATAGCATCATACCGAAATGTCAGAATACCAGTTGAGGAACGGATTGAAGAGATTTTGAATACATGGTATGTTCGTGGAAATGCATCCAGAACGATCGAAGAATTAGAAAGTTTATTAAGAAAAACGAAACGAAAGAAAGGTGATTATTCAAAAGATATTGTGACAGTAGAAATTAGCCTGGCAGCGGTTTATACACAGACCGGCCGATATAGTAAAGCTGAAGAACGCCTGGTTGAGGCAGAAAAGATCAGCAGAGAATCAAGGTTAGAGGAATCTCCAATTGAAGATTTATACAAGGCATATGGAGAGTATGAGGCGTCACAGAGTAATTATGAGGCATCGCTGAATTATTATAAGGAGGCTATTCAGTGGTGTAACAAGCTTCATGGAGATAACTCAACCCAGGGAGGCGCGGCATATCTAAGGATGTCATATATTTATTTGGAAATAGACGAGCTGGAGGATGCAGAGAGATGTGCAGAATTAGCAATGAAACCAAACTATTCGGATCACAGGCGTCTTTTTTATATTAATGCATTAATTACTTTAGGGGATATCCGGATGAAAGAGGGAAAATATGAGCTGGCGCTTTCCAAATATGAAGAAGCATATAAATGGTATAACACAATATTTGTAACGGACACAAAAGAGGGAGCTTTAATTATAGGATCAATTCAGGAACGTATTAAAGAGGCAAAACGAGTGATGGAGGAGGGCGGGTGAGTGTGATGGAAGCAATTAGCCTGGGGATGCTAAAAACAACAGGAGCTGTCGATCTGGACCAAATAGACAGCCTTACAGTTGATGAAAAAATGAACGAACAGACAGATGCTATTATGTACTCTCGGAATCTCGCTGCGCCTGATTTTGTGAGATGATTTTTTGTCAGATGTGCACAAATTTATGAGGCGTACGTGGAGCGTACGTTGATTAAATTTGGGTGCATCTGGCGGAAAATCAGCCGCAAAAGCAGGCGCAGAGTGAGGTTATAAACAATTTAATCGAAAAAAATGTGATGGAAATCATAGAAAAGGAGAGAAGCCGGTTTGCCTCCGGCCAGGAGTTTTATCTGAATCTTACCTACGAAATCAAATACATAAGCGATTCATTTATCAGCATCGCCTTTACAGGAAAGGGCGGGAGGCGCAGCCATCCAGAGGATCGTTTTTATACGCTGAATATCGATGTAAAGAAACGCACAACGGTCGGGCCGCGGGGTTTGACAGGGGACAGGAAGACAGAACAGATATTTCATTCCCTGAAAGCCGGCCAATTTGAAAGCATCCGCAGGTGGAAGTCCTGTATGCCGGATCCGTTTGTCCCGGACATCGGTTCCCACAGCCCGGACGGCCGGGAAGCGAATTTGGACAGGGCCGGCGTTCAGTTTTATGTCTGCGGGGATTCGTTCGTTGTTGTGGTGTTAAAGGAGGGTGGCTATTATGAGTATACGATAGAACTGGACAAAGCAATGCTGTACTGAATACGGTTCGTAACAGTTCAGGCTGTCTGAACTGTTACTGCGGTTCCCCTGCCGCGGAGCAGGGAAGGTCTGTTCGTGCTGGACAGAAGCAGAAAATTGTGATACACTAATACCACTCTGAGTAAGATAAATGGCCGCAGCTGCAGGCGCCGAAAGGCCGCAGGTGAGGAAAGTCCGGGCTTCACAGGGCAGGATGCCAGATAACGTCTGGTGGAGGCGACTCCAAGGACAGTGCAACAGAAATATACCGCCGCAGGCGGGCGCGTATGGCCAAAAGGCCGCCCGCGCCAGTCAGCGGTAAGGGTGGAAGGGCAGTGTAAGAGACTACCGCCCGGCTGGCAACAGCCGGGGCACATGTAAACCCCATCCGAAGCAAGGCCGAACAGGGGGCGCAAGGCGGCCCGTCTGCTCCCGGGTAGGCCGCTGGAGCCGGCCGGCGACGGCCGGCCTGGATAGATGGCCATTCACGACATAACCCGGCTTATCGTTTTGCTCAAGTGTACAGGAGGATGCGTTCTGCGCGTCTTCCTGTTTGCATTTGGGGATTTTGCAGGCATATGGATGGGAATGATGTACTCTTTGGGGATTTTGCAGGCATACGGATGGGAATGATGTACTCCCGGAATCTCTCTGCACCTGCCTTTGCGGCTGATTTTCCGCCAGATGCGCACAAATTTAATCCACGTACGCCTCATAAATTTGTGCGCATCTAAAATCATCTCACAAAATCAGGCGCAGCGAGATTCCGGAAGTACATAAGGCAGAACGGAGGAACGAGAGGATGAAAATCATCATTTCACCGGCAAAAAAGATGGCTGTGGATACAGACAGCCTGAAAGCAGAGGGAACCCCCTGCTTCCTGGATGAGGCGAAGCGGCTTCTGGCCAGGATCCGGGAGCTGGATCTTGCCCAGGCAAAGGCGCTGTGGAAGTGCAGCGATAAGCTGGCAAGGCTGAATTACGAACGGTTTGCGGCGATGGATTTGGAACGCGGCGCGACGCCGGCGGTGCTATCGTATGAGGGCCTGCAGTACCAGCATCTGTCCCCGCGCGTGATGACAGCAGAGAGCCTGCGCTACATAGAAGAGCATGTGTGGATCCTGTCAGGCTTGTACGGGGCGCTTAAGCCATTCGACGGCGTGACGCCATACCGCCTGGAGATGGGGGCCGGCCTTAAGGTGGATGGAAGCCGGAATCTGTACGCATTCTGGGGCGATAAGATATACCGCGCGGTGATGGCCGGCGGGGATACGGCAGTGAACCTGGCCTCAAAAGAATATTCGCAGGCGGTGGAGGCGTACGTAAAGCCGGGCGACCGCCTGATTACCGTGGAATTTGCGGAAATCATACAGTGTGCGGACGGCCCCAAAACGCGGCAAAAGGGAACGCTGGCAAAGATGGCCAGAGGGGAGATGGTACGCTTTATGGCTGAAAACGGGATAACGGATCCGGAGGGAATGAAAGCGTTCTCTCAGTTGGGGTTCCGGTATGAAAAAGGGCTGTCGGATGAAGGTAAAATGGTATTTGTGAGGTAAGGAACTGTCTCGAAATATAGTAAACGACAACATAATTTGTCGTTTACTACGGGGGATGCGCACGATTTTGCAAAGGTAGATGCTGCGTTTCACGCAGCGCAAAATCGGCGCAGTGAACGCCAAAAACAAAAAATTTTTGTCGTTCACTATAACTTCCCATATTCCTTGTCTTTTTCTCCGACAGCGCTGCTCAAAAATCAGTTACATAGCCCGCTATGCGCCTGATTTTTGAGCAGCGCTCCCGAAGAAAAATCCTGCGGACTAGTGGGAAGTTATTTCGAGACAGTTCCTAATGGCCGGGAAGATAAAGCCGCCAGCGGCCGGTTCTGTATCCATGAGGAACCGGCCGCTGGCGGCTTTGTTACAACAACACGATCCAGAACGCCGCCCCTCCTATTTATGCGAAGAATGCTTCTCATCGCAATACTGACAGCGGTAAATCTCCTTTTTCGGATCCGCCAGATAGAAAATATGCGGCAGCTCCTGTTCAATGGAAGTGATGCAGCGGGGATTTTTGCAGGAGATGACATTGGTGATGATCTTCGGCAGCTTCACCCGCTTTTTCTCCACGATCTCCCCGTCCTTTATGATATTGATGGTGATCTTGTGATCAATATAGCCCAGCACGTCTAAGTTGACCAGGTTCAAGCCGCCGTCGATTTTGATAATGTCCTTTTTTCCCATCTTACGGCTTTTGGCATTTTTGATGATGGCAATCTGGCAGTCCAGCCGATCCAGTCCCAGTTTAAAATAGATGTCCATGCTTTTTCCGGCCTGGATGTGATCCAGGACGATGCCTTCTGTTAATCCGCTGATATTTAACATGGCTGTTCCACCTCCAATAATGTCATGATCAGGGCCATTCTCACGTACACGCCGTACTGGACCTGTCTGAAATAAGCGGCGCGCGGGTCCTGATCCACCTCCACGGAGATCTCATTGACCCTCGGGAGCGGGTGCAGGACATACATGTCCTCCCTGGCCAGCTTCATCTTCTGTTTGTCAAGAATATAACAATCCTTCATGCGGATATAATCCTCTTCGTTGAAGAAGCGCTCCCTCTGGACGCGGGTCATGTAGAGGATGTCCAGCTCCGGGATGGCGTCGTCTAAGTTTTCCACCTCGCGGTATGCGATCAGCCTGGCAGCCAGCACATCGTCCTTGATGTAGCTCGGCACGCGCAGCTCCGGCGGGGAAATGAGCACAAAGCGGATCCCGGTATAGCGGGACAGGGCGTGGATCAGGGAGTGGACGGTACGGCCGAATTTCAGATCGCCGCACAGCCCGACAGTCAGATGATCCAGACGGCCCTTTAGCGCGCGGATGGTCATGAGGTCCGTCAGCGTCTGCGTGGGATGCTGGTGCCCGCCGTCGCCGGCGTTGATGACAGGGATCGAGGATTTGGTGGAAGCCACCAGAGGAGCGCCCTCTTTGGGATGGCGCATGGCGCAGATATCTGCGAAGCAGGAAACAACACGAATCGTATCAGAGACGCTCTCGCCCTTCGCGGCGGAGCTTGAATCAGCGTCTGCAAAGCCCAGCACGCTGCCGCCTAAGTTCAGCATCGCGGCTTCAAAGCTTAAGCGCGTCCGGGTGCTTGGTTCATAAAACAGGGTGGCAAGCTTTTTGCCGTCGCATACATGGGCGTATTTCTGAGGATTCGCCTCAATGTCAGAGGCCAGATCCAGAAGGCGGTCGATCTCATCCACAGAGAAGTCCATCGGATTAAGCAAATGTTTCATGTGGTTCTCCTTTGATTTTTGAGATTATTATATAGCATTTTTCGGGAGAATGCCACAGTTTTTTTATGCGGCTGTGGATAATAGCGACACATAAGCTGTCACATTTTATGTTGTATAATCGTCAAAAAAGATAAGCAGCCGTAAGCGGCTGCGGGAAAGGCGGTTATACTATGGATATGAAAATGAAAATGGAACACGTGAAAAAGGAAGTCCTGGTCTTTGTTTTTGACGGCTATGCGGACTGGGAGCCTGCCTGGGCCTGCGCGGAGCTGAACGCGCCGGATACGGGATATACAGTGCGCACAATCGGCCTGGATAAGTCCGCAAAGGTTTCAATGGGAGGCTTTCGCGTGCTGCCTGACTACTCGGTAAAAGATTATCCGCGGGAGTTTCGCCTGCTGATTCTGCCGGGAGGGAATGCCTGGACGGAGCAGAAAAACGACGCGGTTTTACCGGTGGTTGACGATGCGGTCCGGCGCGGGATGCCGGTGGCCGCGATTTGCAATGCCGTCAATTTTATGGCGGAACATGGATTTCTGGATGAAATCCGGCATTCCGGCAACAGCCTTGCGTTCCTGAAATCCCAGGCGCCGCATTACAGGGGAGAGGCGCATTTTATAGAAGAGCAGGCTGTCTGCGATGCGAATATCGTTACCGCAAACGGCACAGGCGCGCTGGAATTTGCAAAGCAGATCCTGCTGCTGCTGCACACGAAGCCGGAGCAGGAAATTCTTAAGTGGTACGAACTGAACCGGCTGGGATTTTATCGGTAATATCCGCGGTATCCGGATCGGTTATGTCAAAGTAAGGGGCGGATTCTCTTGATGTTTTGCGGAGCCGCTTAATGTTTCAGGGAATGCAGCCACAAAAGCAGTGAGTCAGAACAGGCTTGCTGCTTTTTTTATGCGCAGGCCCGCAAGAGTTTGCTGGCCGGGCAGCATGCGGGACGCGCGGCGGGCAGGGAGAAAATCCTCCCTGCCCGATGGTTCTTCATGTCAGACGGCTTGTGCGCTGGAGTTTTGCCCGGTCAGGCATCCTGTCTCTGGCCGGGCATGGGAAAACCGATAGAAAGATTAAAATCTGTTACAACTGTTACAAAATGCGGCGTTCAGCCGTTTTAATTATACAGGGCATTCGTTGGCGGGCCGGAACATCCTATGTCCGGTTTATATTCAAATATGTCCTCCACCCTGCAGTTCAGAATACTGCACAGAGTTTCTATCGTATGTGTGGAGACGTACATATTCTTTTTCAGGCGTCCAATCTGCCCGGCGCTGAAGCCGTAGTATTTGATAAGACGATATTGGGTGATTTCTTTCTTTTGCATGGTTTCCCACAATTTATCATATGTAATCAAGGCGTCGCACCTCCAATATCATTAAATACTGAAAGGCTTTAGTTGCATATTATCCATAATTGGCTTATATTTGAATAAGAGAGGAGATGAGCGTAATGAAGAGATGGCTGCTTGCTGTATTCTATCTTAGTTGTTTTGTTATATTGTCTGCGGTGATATATCATCTTGCAGTTGCAATTCCTCCCAGGCCATGGGAATTGGAATATAACAGATACCGGCTGGGGGCGGCGATCGTCGCGGTGGTGATCGCGGCTCTGGCGATAGGGGGCGCGGTTGTTGTGGAGATGGTTTTAAAGGATCAGGATCGCGATAGCGAGGAATAGGGGAGTGGGATATGGAAGGCGGGCGGATAGTCAGGGACGTCGTAACTGTCCGGGCAACCTGAACTGCTGCGACGTTTTTCCGGATTTGCAGAATTTTTCGGGTTTTGAGTTGACAATGTTTTCCAGTACACAGTATAATTGAGAAAAATCAAAGAAAGGGTAGGAAATATGAGAAAGCAAAAAATGGCCGGTTTTTTGACCGCTGCTCTGATTACCAGTAATGTTTTTTCTGGAGCAGGGCTGACGCCGGCTGCTAACGCGTATGCTGCACAGGATGGCGGCGGCGCTGTTACTCTGGCCGAAGCGGACGCAAAAGCCTATGATGCGGATCAGTCCGGAGCCGATGACGCCAAGGAAGACGCGGATCAGTCCGGAGCCGATGACGCCAAGGAAGATGCGGATCAGTCCGGAGCCGATGACGCGAAGGAGGATGCGGATCAGTCCGCGGCCGATGACGCCGGGGAAGACGCGGATCAGTCCGGGGCCGATGACGCCAAGGGGGATGCGGATCAGGCGGATGCCGGCGATGCAGAAAACGATGATGATACCGGTTCTGAGGATGAGGAGACATCAGACAGGGAGGAGGGGGAGGAAAATAAGCCTGATTCCAGCGGGGAGGACGTCCCGGAAGACGGCGAGGGGGACATGGCAGGCGATCCGGCGGATAAGGAAGAAACAGGGGATTCTGTAGATGAGGAGACTCAGATGCCGGAGGAGAATGAGGAGGACGCAGGAGAGCCGTCTGAATCGGAGACAGAGGATGCGGATGAAAAGAAACCGGATTCTGACGAAGAGACTTCTGAAAAGGAGCCGGACGCTTCAAATGTTCAGAAGCCAGTAGTTGAGGAGGATGACCTTGAGGAGGAGGTAGACGTTCTCGAAGAGGAAATTCCCGAGGATGAAAAGTCCGAGGATTTAGTCCGGGTCTGGTCCGACGAAAAGGATCCGGTATTGATGGAAGCCGAAGAAGAGGATGATTTATCAAGCCAGTTTTTTGGGATGGAGAGGGCGTCTGAGATTTGCCCGACGTATGATGAAGCTTATGACGCGATGATTGCCATGAAAGATGAGCTTTATGAGGGGATGCCCTGGACGAATTTTCAGCCTTATGGGAACGAGGGAGAATGGGGAAAATACTATCGTTTCCAGGGCGGCCCGGTAAAAGGGGCGAGTCTTGGCGTCGGCTGCGCGGCATTTGTCTTTATACTGAGCGATGAGGCGTTCGGCGATCTTCCGGCAAGGACGATTGACAGAGGCGGATTCAAGTATGAAGACGTGAAGGTCGGAGACATTCTGCGTGTGAATAACAGCCACTTTGTGATCGTACTCAGAGTAGGTTCCGGCGGAGTGACAGTGGCCGAGGGGAATTACAATAAGAGCGTGCATTGGGGACGGGTGATGAGCAAATCAGAAGTTCTGAATGCGAATTTTATTGTGACCCGCTACCCGGCAGGATATTCGGAAGAACAGGACGCGGATGAGGTATTCCAGAGCGGAACCGAAGGCAGTTTAAGCTGGGCGCTGACGAATGGAGGAACACTGACGATCACCGGGAACGGCGCGATGCGGGATTATTCCGCGGGCAATCGTCCGGGCTGGGAGAATTATGCTGACAAGATCAGTCAGGTAATCATTGAGGATGGCGTGGAAAGTATAGGCAGCTATGCTTTTTATAAAAGTCAGGTAATGAGCGTGCAGATTCCGGAGACAGTTACGGCTATAGGAACGGCGGCATTTGAAGAATCGCAGTTGACGGAGATAACGGTTCCCGGAAGTGTAAAAGTAATTGGGGACAGAGCGCTTTATAATTGCCAGGGCCTGAAGTCGGCAACCTTCTATGAGGGCGTGCAGAGTATTGGTGTGGATGCGTTCCGAAAATGCGGAATTGCTTATCTGGATTTTCCGGCGAGTGTCACTTCTGTGGGCGCGGGTGCGTTCATGGAGTGCGATAGTTTAGTGCAGGTGCGGTTTGCACCGGGCGATCAGACAGTTTCGTTGGGAGATAATCTGTTTTCCAAGTGTACGTGGCTGTCAGATGTAACGTTGCCGCTGAAGGCGGATAAGATAAGCTCAGGTATGTTTACCCAATGTTATATGGCATTAACTTATCTGTACATTCCTAAAGGAGTAGAGATTGATGGAATGGGCGATAGCGGTTCGCCGTTTGCAGGATGCAGCAGGCTGCAGACGATAGACTTTGGCGGAACGGAGCAGGAATGGAATACGAACGGCGGCAAGTCGGCATTGACGTATGCTGGTCTGACAAACAAGGTGACGGTGAATTACAATGTAGCTTTTGATGATCCGTTTGCAGAGATTCCGGGCGATCCGGGAGAGTTTGTGACCTGTGAGCATGTGGATAAGGACGGCGGCGGACGCTGTGATATATGTGACGCACCGCTGTCGACAGATCCAAGCGAACCGGTTGATCCGGATGAACCTGGGAACGACCAAGACGAACCGGATAATCCAGATAATCCAAGTAATCCAGATAAGCCAGGCAATAACGGAAACGGTTCGATCATCATTGGAGGCGGCAGCCATGGCGGATCGGGCGGCAGCCACGGCGGCTCCAGCTCCAGCTCCGGTTCAGGCAAATCCAAAGGCTCTTCATCGACAGGCGCAGGACCCGGAAGCAGTTCAGGAAGCCTTCCGTCCAATGTGGCGAGGGGAAACTGGACGGCAGACGCCAACGGAAACTGGAAGTTTACGGATGAAAACGGCGAGCCTTATGTCAACCGCTGGGGAGCTGTGGAAAACCCGTATGCGAACGCGCAGGAGGGCGATCAGAACTACGGCTGGTTCCGCTTTGACGAGAACGGGGATATGATCACCGGCTGGTTCACGGATCCGGAGGATGGCAATACGTACTATATGAATCCGGAAGCAGACGGGACTCAGGGCATGATGATGACAGGCTGGGTGACGATTGGCGGAAAGGAATACTATTTCAATCCGGAATCAGACGGGACCCAGGGAAGAATGTACCGGAATGAAACCACGCCGGACGGACACCGCGTCGATGAAAACGGAGCGAAGATCCAGTAGGCAAGTAGAGATCGGAATCATAAATGAAAAAGCAGCCTGCCAATGGGACGGAATCCACTGGCAGGCTGTTTGCCGTTTCATTCGATGCTGGTTTAAAAGCAGAAAAAACAGTTCAGAGGTGGTCCGGCCTGTTACGAAAAGAAAAACAAAACCCTCCTTTTTTCCTTGATAAAACTTTTTTCCTGTGATAGGATAGATTGGATAAAAAAAGAGAAATGTGCTCCGGGAATCTCACCGCCCCTGATTTTATGAGACGCCGGGAGTACATAAGCTGATAGGAGGAAGCAACGTGGAAAAATACGGTGTGAACGAGCTCAGAAAGATGTTTCTGGACTTTTTTGAGAGCAAGGGACATCTGGCGATGAAGAGTTTTTCCCTGGTTCCGCACAATGATAACAGCCTTTTGCTGATCAATTCCGGTATGGCGCCGCTCAAGCCCTATTTTACCGGTCAGGAGATCCCGCCGAGGACTCGTGTGTGTACCTGCCAGAAGTGTATCCGTACAGGCGATATCGAAAATATAGGTAAAACAGCCCGCCATGGCACCTTTTTTGAGATGCTGGGAAATTTTTCCTTTGGCGATTATTTTAAGACAGAGGCCATTCACTGGTCATGGGAGTTTTTGACAGAGGTCGTGGGCCTTTCAGCGGATCGCTTGTATCCGTCGGTCTTTGAGGACGACGACGAGGCGTTCCGGATCTGGCATGAGGAGATCGGGATCCCGGCGGAGCGGATCTTCCATTTCGGCCGGGAGGACAATTTCTGGGAGCACGGCGCAGGCCCCTGCGGCCCCTGCTCGGAGATCTACTATGACCGCGGGGAGAAGTACGGCTGCGGGAAAGAGGGCTGCACGGTGGGCTGCGACTGCGACCGCTATATTGAGGTATGGAACAATGTATTTACCCAGTTCAATAACGACGGCCACGGCCATTACACCGAGCTGGAGCACAAAAACATCGACACAGGCATGGGGCTGGAGCGCCTGGCCGTGGTGGTGCAGGACGTGGATTCGCTCTTTACCGTGGACACGAACAAGGCCCTTTTAGACCGCGTCTGCGAGCTGGCGCACACGCAGTACCAAAAAGGTCACGAGACGGATGTCTCCCTGCGCATCGTGGCGGATCACATCAAGTCCTGCACCTTTATGATCTCCGACGGGATCATGCCGTCCAATGAGGGACGCGGCTATGTGCTGCGCCGTCTGCTGCGCCGCGCGGCCCGTCACGGCAAGAAGCTGGGCATCGGGGGAGAATTCCTGGCAGAGCTTTCCAGGACGGTGATCGCCCTTTCAAAGGACGGCTATCCGGAGCTGGAGGAAAAGAGCGCCATGATTTTCAAGGTTCTCTCCCAGGAAGAAGACAAGTTTAATAAAACCATCGATCAGGGCCTTTCCATCTTAAGCGAGATGGAGGAGGAGATGGCCGCAAAGGGCGAAAAGACCCTGTCCGGCGAGAATGCCTTTAAGCTCTACGACACGTACGGCTTCCCCGTGGATCTGACAAGGGAAATCCTGGAGGAAAAGGGCCTTCTCATCGACGAGGAGGGCTTTGCCGCTTCGATGAAAAAGCAGAAGGAGCAGGCCCGCGCCGCCAGAAAGACGACGAATTACATGGGCGCGGATGTGACGGTGTACCAGTCCATCGATCCGTCCGTTACCACGGAATTCATCGGCTACGACTGTCTGGAGGCGGATTCGCAGATTACGGTCCTCACCACAGAGAACGAGCTGTCAGAGGCCCTGACCGACGGCCAGACAGGCACAATCCTTGTGAGAGAGACGCCGTTTTACGCAACCATGGGCGGCCAGCAGGCTGATATCGGGGTGATTGCCGCCGGGGACGCGGAGTTTATTGTAAAAGACACAGTCAAGCTCCAGGGCGGCAAAGTGGGCCATGTGGGCTGTGTCTCAAAGGGGATGTTTAAAGTCGGGGACACGGTAAGCCTTCGGGTAGACCGTGAAAACCGCGCCTTGACGGCCAAAAACCATTCGGCGACCCATCTGCTTCACAAGGCGCTGCGGACCGTCCTCGGAAGCCATGTCGAGCAGGCCGGTTCCCTGGTGGAGAGCGGCCGGCTGCGCTTTGACTTTACGCACTTTGCAGCCATGACGCGCGAGGAGCTTGACCGGGTGGAAGCGCTCGTCAATCAGGCGATCGCAGACTCCCTTCCGGTCGTGACCGAGGTCATGTCCTTAGACGAGGCCAGAAAAACCGGGGCCATGGCTCTGTTCGGCGAAAAGTACGGCGAGAAGGTGCGGGTCGTAAAAATGGGCGATTTCTCCACCGAGCTGTGCGGCGGGACCCATGTGGAAAACACAGGGAGCATTTCCGCCTTCAAAATCCTCTCCGAGGCCGGCATCGCGGCCGGCGTCCGCCGGATCGAAGCCCTGACCTCCTCGGGCCTGATGGAACACTATAAAGAGGTGGAAAAAGAGCTCGCCAGGGCTGCGGGCCTGGTGAAAGCAGCCCCCGCGGACTTAAGCGCAAAGATTTCCTCCATGCTGGAGGAGTTAAAAGCCCTCCATTCCGAGAACGAAAAGCTGAAAAGCCGCCTGGCGGGCGATTCCCTGGGCGATGTGATGAACCAGGCGCAGGAGATCGGCGGCCTGAAATTCCTGGCCGTATCCGTCAAGGATGTGGACATGAACGGCCTCAGGAACTTAGGCGACAAGCTCAAGGAAAAGCTGGGAGAGGGCGTGGTTTTAATCGCCTCCGTCCAGGACGGCAGGGTGAGCCTGATGGCTTCCGCTACGGACGGCGCGCAGAAGAAGGGCGCGCATGCCGGCAACTTAATCAAAGCCATCGCAGGCTGCGTGGGCGGCGGCGGCGGCGGACGCCCGGGCATGGCCCAGGCCGGCGGTAAGAATCCGGCGGGAGTGGACGAGGCGCTTAAGAAGGCGGCGGATGTGGTGGCGGAGCAGGTGAAGTAGCGCTGCGAAGGGGCCGTGAATGGGCCGCGGGGTATGTTTAATGATTTCCCGGCGGCTTTTTCATGACTTTTGCGGCCCGCGTCTGCTGATAAACATATATTTCTTTAAAACATGTATCGCAATAAAAAATGATCCATCCCTGCAAAAGCACAAAGTACATATTGAATTTTCACGCAAAAGTTGTTATACTGTAATAAAACAGTAACATAAACAAAGAGTTTGTAATACATATGTAAAACTTAAACGGGGCATCATGAAGGACTATGGTTACTGTTTCCAGCAGTCACAACAAAATTTAAAAAAGAGGAGTGAAGCTTTCATTATGTTTAAGGGAAAGAAGGAGGAGCAGCCGGTTATCCGGGTTTCCAAGACGGAAACGATTGGCACTCTGATCGGGCAGGGCACGGTGTTTAAGGGGACCCTGACCACGAAGGAAACGGTGCGGATCGATGGGCTGATCAAGGGCGAGATCCACTCGGAGGAGCATCTGATCATCGGTGAGACAGGCCGTATCGAGGGGAATATCACCTCACAGAGCGTCTTAAATGCCGGATATATCCACGGAAACGTGACGATCGACGAGCGCCTGGAGATCACGAGCACAGGCGTGATTATCGGCGATATCGTGACGAATGCCCTGATTGTGGAAGAGGGCGCATCCTTTAAGGGCAATTGCCAGATGCAGTCCATGATAAGCAAGAAGGATGAGACAGCGGCGGAAGAAGCGGCCGGCAAAGACAAGGATGTGGAAGAGATGAGCGCAGATGTGGAAAAGGAAAAATAAAAAGGCATTAAAAAAGGAGCTGTTTCTAAATTATACGATTATGCTCCTGCCGCACTCCCAGGATAAGCCGGTTCATTTCAAGATACCGGTATGGGTGTTTCTGGCAGCCTTTCTGTCGCTGTTCTCGCTGTGCGGCATGACCCTGTTTTTCTCCTATTCCTCCTATCGCCTGAAGGGGGTAGCGGAGCAGAAAAAGATTCTGGAGCAGGAGCTGTCGGGCCTTACGGCGGAGAAGAGCCGTCTGGCAGAGGAGAAGGAAAATTTAGTAAACAGTAATTTAAAAATTGCACAGGAGAACGCCGCCCTGGAACAGAAGCAGGACGAGCAGGAGCACGAGCTGGAAAAGCTGCAGGAGCTCTCGGCGCAGACGCTTAAGGAGCTGGAGGAGCTTTACCAGAGAGAACAGGATATCCGCGACGAGCTTGGCCTGGAGGCCGTCGAGCCGCATGAGACGGAGGACGGGCCGGAAGAGACGCAGGAGAGCGAAGAGCAGGAGGATCCGTCTGTATCTCCCCCGACGGAAGGCGTGTCGCCCTCCGGTCAGACGGGCATCGTGCCGGCCGCTGTGCAGCTTCCTTTTTTTGATGCGCCTGTCGTCACAGCCCAGGGGGTTGAGGAGCGGTTCCTTCTTCTGAAAAACGGGATCGAGCGCCAGGAGAACAGCTATGATTCCATGAAGACGGAGATTGACGAGAAGGCGGCCGAGAAGCGGAATGAAAAGCTGAGGCAGCAGATCGTCAGCTACGCGCTCCAGTTTGTGGGGAACCGTTACGTGTACGGCGGCTCGGATCCCCATACCGGCGTGGACTGCTCGGGCTTCAGCCGTTATGTGCTGAGCCATGTGGCGGGCGTATATTTAAACCGGACGGCCAGCGAGCAGTCCCGGCAGGGACGGTCCGTCAGCATTGACGCGGCGCGGCCGGGGGATCTGATTTTCTATGGGGCGGGCGACCGCGTGAACCATGTGGCGATCTACATCGGCGACGGCAAGGTGGTCCACGCGTCGAACGAGCGGACGGGGATCATTGTTTCCACGTGGAATTACCGGGATCCGGTGGCGATAAAGAATATGATGAATTAGCCGGAGGATACGCGTATTCCGGATCATTTCAGCCGTAAGCGCCGGCGCCGGATAATAAAATGGCGAAATATTGAAAATTTTTGTTGACGTATGAATTTTTTGTGATATAATGCTAATAGTGCTAAATAAATACCCAAACAGTTGTATTATAGTATGCACTTATTACACAACTGGAGGGAGGTTAGGTGTGAGCTATGTCAAATGTGATCGTTAAAGATAACGAAAGTTTGGACAGCGCTTTACGCAGATTCAAAAGAAACTGTGCAAAGGCTGGCATTCAGCAGGAGATTCGGAAAAGAGAGCATTACGAGAAGCCGAGCGTTCGTCGTAAGAAAAAATCCGAAGCTGCTAGAAAACGCAAATATAACTAATTTCAATGTAACGGTACAGGCATCGGAACAGTTATGATCAAATCAAACAAAATCCCTGGTTAGAGGAAAAACCGGGGATTTTTTGATGCACAGACCCGTGCGGCGAAAAATATGCCGCTCGGGCCGCGCGGCGGCCAGGGAAACGTTTCCCCCTGCGCGGTTATTCAGTAACGGGGTACGAAGCCGGGAATGGCTGGGGATGGGAAAGAGATGGAACATATGGGAAAGAATGTCAAATACAGGGGCGGAATTTCCGGCCTGCGGCAGCTTTGTTTTCTGGCTCTGGCCGCGGCGCTCTTTGCAGTGGCGGACAGCGGGCGTTTTCTGGCGGTTCCGGTGTTCGGGGCGTTTTTCTCCCTGCGGACCGCGGGGCTTGTGCTTTGGACCGCGTTTTGCCTGCGGCTGGCGCTTGCGCCGTTTGAGGCCAGAAGAGCCATATGCGGGGCGGCGTGCGGGCTTTTAATGGGGATTATGACGCTTCTGGGGCTTGGGTACAGCCTGAATCTCCCTCTGCTTGTCACTCCCTGGCGGTATGCGGCGGCGCTTTTGGCTGTGAGCGCGATATACGCGGCGTCAGCGGGCGCGTTTTTGCGCCTGACGGCCAGGGACCGGGCGTCGGGCAGAGCAGGGTTCAGGGGACGGCCGGGAAGCAGGCGGCCGTGGGAAGCGGGAAGCGGGGCAAAACGCCCGGGACGCTCCGGCGCGTCCGGCTCCGGCCTGCGGCTGTGGCTTTTTTTGACGTTTCTGACGGGCTGTGTCTATGTTCCGGTATTTCTGGCCGTTTATCCGGGCGTGTATTCATACGACGCGTCGGTTCAGGTGCTCCAGTGCTTTGGCAGCCTGCCTCTCAGCACGCACCACTCGCTGCTGCACACATGGTTTCTGTGCGGGTGCTTAAAGGCGGGGCTGGTTCTGTTTGACAGCGCGCAGGCGGGCCTGGCCCTGCATTCGGTTGTGCAGTCGGCTTTTATGGGCGGCGTTTTTTCGGCCGTGCTGTGCCGGATGAGGCGGCGCGGCGCGCCATGGCCGTTTCTTTTGCTGTCCTGGGTGTTTCTGGCCGTGAACCCGTATCTGGCCGTGTTTTCGTTTGTCACGACCAAGGATGTGCTGTTCGGGGCGTTTTTTCTCCTGACGTTTGACATGGCCTATGACATGACGGCCTGTCCGGAGGGATTCTTTGCGGATCGCAGGAGGACGGCCCTGATGTGGGTATGCGTGCTTTTTATGTGCCTTTTCAGGAACCAGGGGATCTATGTGGCGCTGTTTTTTTTCTGCCTGACCGGCCTTTACTGGGGCTTTCAGGGGCGCGGCCGGAAGAAAGGAGAGGCGGCGTCCCCGGCAGTAAAGGGGCGGGAGGTGAAGCGGCTGGCTGTTTTTACGCTCACGGCGGCCGCGGCCTGGTATGTGCTGTCCGGCCCGGTTCCGGCCCTGCTGGGGGCGGAAAAAGGGGATATGAGGGAAATGCTTTCGGTTCCCATGCAGCAGCTTGCCCGCGTCTATCATGAAGCGCCGGATAAGCTTCGCGGGGAGGAGCGCGCTTACCTGGAAAAACTGATCGATGTGAATGCGCTGAATTCTTATGTGCGGGTCAATGCGGATCCGGTGAAAAGCGGGTTTAGGACCGAGGTTCTTAAGGAGGATCCGGGCCGTTTCCTGAGGGTCTGGGCTTCGGTCGGGCTTCGGGCGCCCCGCGTTTACCTGGACTCCTTTTTTATGGGAAACTGGGGGTACTGGTACCCGGGCGCGAGCCAATACTGGATTTTGTATATCCTGTTTGACGGGGCGTTTATGGAGCCGGATGCGAATATACTGGGCATCAGGCGGGACAGCCGGCTGCCGGGCCTGGAAGAACTGCTCCGCCGGGGGACGCTGACGCCGGCGTTTGAGTCCGTCCCGGTTCTCCGCTTTCTCTTGAACCAGGCATTTCCGTTCTGGCTGGCGCTCCTTTCTCTGACAGCGGCCGTTTACCGGAGGCGGCAGCAGGAGGCGCTGCCCCTGCTGCTCGTGATCGGCTACTGGGGGACGCTGCTGCTCGGCCCTGTGACGAACCTGCGCTATGCGCTGCCGCTGATATACTGTGTGCCGTCGATGGCTGAAAGGGCGATCGGCCTGCAGGCGGAGCCGGGGGATGCTTTCCCTTCCGATCGCGGATGAACCGCTGCCCAGGCCGGGAAAACTGCTGCGAATAATCGGACAAAAGAACCCATATAGTTTTAATAAAGGATGCATTAAAGGCGGAATGCCCGTGTTTGGCAGACAGAAAAAAGCGGTTGTGACAGCCCTTGGCCTGCCGGAGGACGTATTCCTGGGGGAGATGCTTTTGTCGATGACGGGGAACGCCTCGGCGGTGGTGGAGAATTACAGGAGCATTGTCTTTTTTTCCGATACGGTTTTAAAGCTTCAGGGAAAGAACGCCAGGATGACGGTGACGGGGCGGGGGCTCTCGATCGCGTATTATGACCGGGAGCAGCTCAAGGTGACCGGGCAGATCTGCGCCGTGGAATTTGAATCATATCCGGAGGTTCAAAGATGAATCATTTGTTTAAGCTTCTGAGCGGGTACATAAGGCTTCGCCTGACCGGGCGGTCGCCGGAACGTTTTTTTAATCTCTGCGGCGCGTCGGGGCTGGAGATATGGGATGCTTCGTTTGAGCGGGGGAGTTACCTTTTTTCTATGAAAATCCGGGATTTCCTGGCCTGCCGGCCTTTTGTGAGGAAGGCGGGGGTCCGGGTGCGGATTCAGGAAAAAAGGGGACTTCCTTTTTTTTTACACCGCAGCAGGGCGCGGGCGGCCTGGGGCGCGGGATTTGCGGCTTTTTTTCTGTGCCTGTACGCGATGTCTTTTTTTGTGTGGGATATTGGGTATGAGGGCAATGTGAGGTACACGGAGGATGTGCTGTCGCATTTCCTTGAGGAGACGGGGATCGTGAGCGGGATCCGCAAGAGCGAGGTCTCGTGCGAGGCGCTGGAGGAGGCGCTCCGGGCGCGGTTTGAGGGGATCACATGGGTATCGGCGCGGCTGTCCGGGACGCGGCTCTACATCCATATCAAGGAAAACGAGGTGCCGCTGTCCTTTCCGGAGCAGAGCCATACGCCCTGTGATCTGAGGGCCTCCTCGGACGGGGTTATCACGTCCGTGGTGGTGCGCAGCGGCCTTCCAATGGTCAAAGCGGGCGATACGGTGACGGCAGGGCAGCTCCTTGTGACGGGCTGTATTCCCATCACGGACGACAGCGGCAGCGTGGCCGAGGCGCGTTACGTCCACGCCGACGCGGATGTGAAGGCCGTCTGCGCGCGGTCCGAGGCCGAGGAGATCCCGGTGTGGCATATGGTTAAGCCGGAAACGGGCAGGCGGAGGAAAGGACTGTGCGTCGTCCTGGGAAACGGGAAGAACGGCGCGCATTTTGTATGGCTCTTTCCCAATATCTGGAAGACGGACTGGAAGACCGTGACGAGCTACAGGAAGGCGCGCATATTCGGCGATTTCTATCTGCCCGTCCATGTGGGGTTCATTGATTCTGCCGAAATCTCTCCCCATGAGGAAAAATATACGCAGGAGCAGCTTCTTGCGCTGGCGGATGCATATAAAAACAGGCTTACGGAAAATTTAATGGAAAAAGGGGTACACATTATTGAAAATAATGTTAAAATATTAGTTAATGGATCGGTCTGCCGGTTTGAGGCGGAGCTTCTGACCGAGGAGGCGATCGCAGTGGAAGCGGATCCGGCGATGGATGAGTGAAGGAGAGAAACGGTTGAATGAGCATAATTGAGACGACGATTGACATCCCGATGGAGCACATGCAGAATGTGTACGGCCAGTTTGACGCGTATTTAAAGAAGCTGGAGCGCGCGCTTGGCGTCACGATGGTCGCGAGGGACGGCGCGCTGAAGCTTATAGGCCCGGAGCGGGCCTGCCGGCAGGCCGGACATGTGTTTTATAACCTTCTGGAGCTGTCGAAGCGGGGAAACCAGATTACGGAGCAAAATGTGGATTACGCCCTGTCGCTTTCCTTTACGGAGGAGGACGATAAGATTCTGGAGATTGACAGGGATATTATCTGCCGTACAATAAGCGGGCGGCCGGTCAAGCCAAAGACCATGGGCCAGAAGCAGTATGTGGATCTGATCCGGCAGAAGATGATCGTGTTTGGGATCGGGCCGGCGGGCACGGGAAAGACGTATCTGGCCATGTCCATGGCGATCCAGGCGTTCAAGAGCGGGGAGGTGAGCCGGATTATCCTGACCCGTCCGGCGATCGAGGCGGGGGAGAAGCTGGGTTTTCTGCCCGGCGATCTGCAGAGCAAGATCGACCCCTATCTGCGGCCGCTGTATGACGCGCTGTATCAGATCATGGGCGCGGAGAGCTACCTGCACAATTCGGAAAAGGGCCTGATTGAGGTGGCCCCCCTGGCGTATATGAGGGGCAGGACTCTGGACAATGCCTTTATTATCCTGGACGAGGCGCAGAATACGACGCCGGCGCAGATGAAGATGTTTTTAACGCGCATCGGCTTTGGATCCAAGGTGATCGTCACAGGCGATCAGTCGCAGAAGGACTTAGCCCCCGGCAGCGCCTCGGGCCTTGATACGGCGATCCGGGTGCTGAAGGGGATCGACGACATCGGCTTCTGTTATCTGACAAGCAGCGACGTCGTGCGCCATCCGCTGGTACAGAAAATCGTGGAGGCGTATGAGCGCTATGAGAACAAAGAAGCCCGCGTCAGGGGCGGCCAGGACCGGCGCTCCGGAAAAGCGCGGGGCGCTGTGACAGGGAGAACACACGGATGACAATCAATATCGAATACGAAGCAGAGAAATGCCCGTGCCCTGCATGGGAAACCATCGTCCGGGACGTGATCCTGGCCGCGCTTGACTATGAGGGCTGCCCGTATGAGGCGGAGGTGAGCGTGGTTTTGACAGGCGATGAGGAGATACGGCGCATCAACCGGGAGTTCAGAGATACGGATCGCGCGACGGACGTGCTTTCATTTCCCATGGGGGATTACGGGACGCCGTCTGATTTTGAACGTCTCGAGGAGCAGGCGGAGGATTACTTTAACCCGGAGACCGGGGAGCTGCTCCTGGGGGATATTATCATTTCCATGGACAAGGTGGAGGAGCAGGCGGCAAAATACGGGCACAGCGCAGAGCGGGAGCTGGCGTTTCTGACAGCGCACAGCATGCTTCATCTGTGCGGCTATGATCACATGGAGGAAGAGGAGCGCCTTGAGATGGAGAAGAGGCAGGCGGCGATCCTTGAGCGCAAGGGGTATACGAGATGAGAAAACGGGGGATACTGCTGGCAGCGGCTGTGCTTCTGACGGCGAATGGCTGCGGGAGGTATGAGGAAGTGTCCGTAGAGCCGCTTCTGGAGGCGCAGACGGCGGGGGACAGGCCCGGCGGGGCATTCAGGGAGTTTTTGCCGTCCTTCCCCTTTCCGGATCTTTTGGAAGAGACAGGGAGGATGGAGGGCGCGCCGGAGGAAGGCGCGCCGCGCGAAGAGAAGGACGGGAAGATTGAGAGCTATCTGACCGGGGAGATGGTGGATGTGAGGGCCGCAAACCGAAGGCCCCTGGCCATTATGATGAGCAATGACAAGGCGGCGCTTCCCCAGTATGGGATCAACCGCGCCGGCGTGGTCTATGAGGCCCCGGTAGAGGGCGGCATGATCCGGTATATGGCGCTGATTGAGGAGTATGACGATCTGGAGCGCATCGGCTCGGTGCGGAGCTGCCGTACGTATTATACGTATTTTGCCCGGGAATTTGAGGGGATGTACGCCCATTTCGGGCAGAGCGCGTTTGCCCTGCCGTACCTGGAGCGGATGGAGCACTTGAACGGCATCGGGGGAAAGGGCGCCATTGCCTTTTACCGCAGCTCGGATAAGAAAGCGCCGCACAATGCCTACGCAGGCGCGGCCCAGATCGAAAAAGCGATCGACGCCTCGGGCTATGCAAGGGAATACCCGGATTCCTACAAGGGGCATTACCGTTTTGCCGGGGAGCAAAGCCCTGAGCTTCTGGAGAACGGCTTTGCGGCGTCTTACGTGCGGCCCGGCGGGTACCCGATCAACCAGCCCTGGTTTGAATATAACCCGGAGGACGGGCTGTATTACCGCTTTCAGTATGGCGGGGCCCACAACGGGGACGAGGGGCAGATAGCGGTGAAAAATATCATTTTCCAGTATTGCAGATGGAAGTATTACGCCCCGTCAGAATATCTGGATATCGACGTACATACGCCCTGCTCGGGCTACTATTTCACCAATGGCAGGGGCGAGGCGATTACCTGGGAGAAGGAGGGCGAGGGCGGCGTGACAAGGTATTATGACGGAAACGGCGAGGAGATCCGTTTAAACCCGGGGAAAACCTGGGTGTGCATCATACAGGCTGACCAAATGGATAAGGCGGAATTTTATGGAGAACAGACATAGCAGGAACCGGGGCGCGCCGCTGGAGAGGAGGCGTCCTGCAGGCAGAGGCGCTTCGCCGGGGGCGGACGTCCCGTCAGGCAGAGGCGCTTCGTCAGGAGCGGGCGTCCCGTCGGGCAGGGGCGCTTCGTCAGGAGCGGGCGTCCCGTCGGGCAGGGGCGCTTCGTCAGGAGCGGGCGTCCCGTCGGGCAGGGGCGCTTCGTCAGGAAGGAGCGTTCCGGCGCAGGAGCGTTTCGGCGGGAGCGATGCGGGACGGGCGAAAAAGAGGCGCAAAAAGGAGACGGATTTTGTAGTACAGGGCAGTATTCTCGCCGTGGCAGGCATTATTGTCCGCCTGATCGGCATCCTGTACCGGGTTCCCATGACGAACATCATCGGGGACGAAGGGATGGGCTATTACTCGACGGCGTTTAATGTATACAATATTATGCTGATTCTTTCCTCGTACAGCCTTCCCCTGGCTGTGTCGAAGATGGTGGCGGGGCGCATGGCCAGAGGGCAGTACCGGAATGCGCTGCGCGTGTTTAAGGCGGCCCTTTTGTATGCCACTGTGGCAGGCGGGCTGGCCTGTTTCATTACGTGGCATTTTGCGGACTTTTTTGCGGACAGCGTGTTTAATACCCCGTTCTGCATCTATGCCTTAAAGACGCTGGCCCCCACGATCTGGATCATGGCGTATTTAGGCGTGCTGCGCGGTTTTTTCCAGGGGCACGGCACGATGATCCCGACCGCGCTGTCACAGATTTTTGAGCAGATCGCAAATGCAGTGATCAGCGTCGTGGCGGCGGGCGTGCTGTTTAAGATCGGACATGACTCGAACCTCGTTTACCATACAACCGGTTATCCCGAGGCGTTCGGCGCGGCGGGAGGCACGATCGGCACCGGGGCGGGCGCGCTGACCGCGCTGTTTTTCAGCCTGATCCTGTTTCTCATGTATATCCCCATGTCGAGGAAGAAGGCTAAGAGGGAGCGCAGGCGGAGACTGGATTCCTACGGTTCCATCACAATAACGTTCTTTATGACCGTGGCCCCGGTTATATTAAGCTCCGCGGTGTACAATATTAACGCCGTGGTTGACAACAGCATTATGGCCCACGGGATGGAGGCCATGGGGCAGGGGGAGGAGTTCCTCTCCCTGTGGGGGATTTACAACAACAAATATATGCTTTTGGTGCATGTCCCCCTGGCGATGGCGAATTCGCTCGCCTCGTCCCTGATTCCGTCCCTGTCAGCGGCCATGGCGCGCTCGGATTATGAGGCGGTTTTGAATAAGGCGGGCATGGTGATCCGCGTCGCAATGCTGATCGCTATTCCGTCAGCCGTGGGCCTGGCGGTCCTGGCAGCGCCGATCAACCAGCTTTTGTTTCACAGCGGGGATCACACGGAGGCAGTCCGCATGCTGGCCGTGGGCTCGTCGGCTGTGGTGTTCCTGTCGCTTTCCACGGTCAGCAACGCGATCTTACAGGGCATTAACCATATGGCGGTGCCGGTCCGGAACGCCTTTATCGCCCTGGTGATCCATGTGGCGGCGCTGTACGTGTTCCTGATGGTGTTTAAGCTTGGCATTTACAGCGTGGTGTATGCGAATATGTTGTTTGCGTTCCTGATGTGCTTTCTGAATGCGATGTCCATCCGCGGCTATCTGGGGTACCGGCAGGAGATTAAGAAAACGTTTTTCCTGCCCGCCGTATCGTCGGCCCTGATGGGCGCATGCGCGTACGGAGTGTACCGCGGGATGGCGCTGGTTCTTAAGAACAGCCTTGCGGCGACCGCAGTCGCCGTGGCGGCGGCTGTGCTGGCGTACGGGGTGCTGCTGGTGAGGCTTAAGTGCGTGGAGGAAGAGGAGCTTTATGCCATGCCAAAAGGGAAGAAGATCCTCAAGGTGTGCAGGAAGCTGCGGCTGATGTAGGGGAGCATCCAATAGAGGATATTCCTGTCCGTCTATGCCAGACAAACATATTACAAGACTTTTGGCGAATGACGGATGTATGCCGGCGTTCCCTGTTTTGAACCCTTCCTGAGAAGCGGTTCCCTGTTTAAAATCTGGAAAAAAAGCAGATACTATGCTCAGGAGGTAATTCCATGAAAAAGTATTATATCTGCTTTTTTATTCTGGCAGTTCTTTTGACGGCTTCGGCCCTCACGGGAGCGTATATCTGCTGGTATCAGCCCAAACAGGCGAATCCGGTTCCCAGCGAGATTCTGGAGACGGAATTTGTGCCGGAGGACAACGCGGTTATCAATCAGGAGCAGGTGGAGAAGCGGGAGGAAGAGGGGACATACTGTCTGGCGGCGGAGGACGGCTTTCTGCTGGTGTTTGTCGATGAGAGAAGTAATGTATGCCTGGATACCCATATGCCGCTGTCGGAATTTCCGGTGGAAGAGCAGGAAAAGCTGATGGAGGGCATCTGGTTTCCGACCATGATGGAGGTCCTGAATTATCTGGAATCGTATACGAGCTAAAACCGGCGCTCTGGCGCGCGGGAATATACGGGAGGGGATGGTCCGGGCTGTCCGGAGGATCCCGGGAGGAGTAACAGGGGATGAAAAAACAGGTAGTGGTGATCGGGGCCGGCGCGTCGGGGATGACGGCGGCGATCTTTGCGGCGCGGGCCGGGGCTGAGACGACGCTTTTGGAGCACAGGGACCGGCCGGGCAAGAAGCTTCTGTCCACCGGGAACGGAAAATGCAATCTGTCGAACCGCCGGCTGGAGGCCCAATGCTACAGGAGCGGCGATCCCGGGTTTCCGATGGAGGTGATCCGGGGATTTCCGCTGAAACGTACGCTGGATTTCTTTGAGGGCCTGGGCGTCGTGGTTAAGGACCGGGACGGGTATCTCTATCCCCGGTCCGGACAGGCGTCCTCGGTTGCGGAGGTGTTAAGGCGCGGTCTCCGGGACAGCGGGGTCTGTCTGGAGACGAATTGTAATGTCCGTGGAGTGCGGACATCCGGGGAGGCCGCGGCGGGGCATTTTGCGGTTTTGACAGACGCCGGGATGCTTGAAGCCGACGCGGTCATCCTGGCATGCGGGTCGAAGGCGGCTCCGGCGACGGGGTCAGACGGGAGCGGATATGGCCTGGCAGAGAGCCTGGGGCATACGATCATAAAGCCGCTGCCGGCCCTGGTCCAGCTTCGCTGCAGGGAGAACTTTTATAAGCAGATCGCAGGGATCCGCATCGAGGCGGGGGTTTCCCTCTGGAGCGGGGGAGAGCGGCTCGCTGAGGATCAGGGGGAGGTGCAGCTTACGGATTACGGGATTTCCGGGATCCCGGTCTTTCAGATCAGCCGCTTTGCGGCGCGGGCGCTGGATGAAAAGAAAAAAGTCACGGCCCGGATTGATTTTTTCCCGGGCATGCCGGAAAGCCGGGTCCGCGATATGCTGCGGGAGCGCGCCGCGCGCCGTCCGCAGGGGGCCATGGAGGAATTTTTTACAGGATGGCTGCCGGATAAGCTTTCGAGGTTCTTTTTAAAATATCTGGGCATCAGGGGGGAACGGCCGGCCTCTTCGCTGTCAAAGCGGGAGCTTAAGGCCCTGGCGGGGGTCATCAGGGCGTTTGAAACCGAGATCGCGGCCGTGAACTCCTTTGATCATGCGCAGGTGTGCTGCGGGGGCGTGGATGTGCGGGAGGTTTCATCCCGGTCCATGGAATCCAAAAAGCAAAAGGGGCTGTATCTGGCGGGGGAGCTGCTGGATGTGGACGGGATCTGCGGGGGATATAACTTACAGTTTGCCTGGAGCAGCGGGGCGATCGCCGGGATGCATGCGGGTGTGTGGGGGAGAGGGGTGAAAACATGAATGCGCTGAAAAAAGAGGCCGGATATACAATTGAAGCGATTTATGCCCTGCCGGACGGAGTGCGCGCGGAACTGATTGACGGACAGATGTATTACATGGCGCCCCCAGGCAGAACGCATCAGCGGATTTCCGGTTATCTGCACAATGAAATTTATAACTATATCAGGGCGCAGGGCGGGGCGTGTGAGATTTATGCGGCGCCTTTTGCCGTATTTTTAGATGATGACGAGCATACGTACATAGAACCCGATCTCTCCGTCATCTGCGATCGCTCTAAATTAGACGAAAGAGGCTGCCATGGGGCCCCGGACTGGGTGATCGAGATTGTTTCACCCGGCAGTAAACCGAGGGACTATTTTACAAAGCTTTTTAAATACCGTGCCGCCGGAGTCCGGGAGTATTGGATTGTGGATCCGGCGAAGGAGCTTATCATGGCGTATTGGTTTGAGCAGGAGACAATGGAGCAATATTCGTTCGGGGAAGATATTCCAGCGGGAATCTTTCAGGATTTTTCTATAAAAATACATTAACAGCAGAAAGAGTGGAGTATGATACGGATTAATCAGCTTAAGCTTCCGGTCGGGCATACGGAAGCGGAATTTCGGAAAAAAGCGGCGAAGATGATGAGAGTCCCGTTAAGCGGCATCGTTTCTCTGACGCCGGTGCGCCAGTCTCTGGACGCGCGCAAAAAGCCGGATCTGTATTACATTTATACAGTGGATGCGGCAGTGGCCGGCGCAGAGACGGAGATCATAAAGCGGGCCCGGAATATGAATGTCATGATCCATAAGGAGACGGAGTACCGTTTCCCGGAGCGGGGGAAGGAGGCGCTTTTCCACCGCCCGGTGATCGCGGGCTTTGGGCCGGCGGGGATGTTCTGCGGGCTGATGCTGGCGCGGGCCGGGTACTGCCCGCTGATTTTAGAGCGCGGCGAGGATGTGGATGAGCGGACGAAGCGGGTGCGCGCGTTTTGGGAAGGCGGTCCTCTGGCGCCGGAATCGAATGTGCAGTTCGGCGAGGGCGGCGCGGGAACCTTTTCGGACGGGAAGCTGAATACGCTGGTCAGGGATCCGGGCGGCCGGAACCGCAAGATTCTGGAGACGCTGGCCTGGGCCGGAGCGGATCCGGCGATTCTCTATATGAGCAAGCCGCATGTGGGAACGGATGTGCTGCGCGGGGCGGTGAAGCAGATCCGGGAGGAGATCCTGCGCCTGGGCGGGGAGATCCGCTTTCGCGCCAGGTTGGAGGATATCCACGAGGAGGCCGGGCGTCTGGTGTCTGTGGAAGTTTGCACAGAGGGGATATCCGGGCGCGAGCGCATACAGACCGGCGTGCTGATTCTGGCGATTGGCCACAGCGCGCGCGATACGTTTGCCATGCTGGCCCAAAAGGATCTGGATATACAGCCAAAGGCGTTTGCCGTGGGGCTGCGCATCCAGCATCCCCAGAGCCAGATCAACCTCTCGCAGTACGGCCGGGAGGCTGTGGACGGGCTGGGGGCCGCAAGCTATAAGCTGACGAGGACCGTGCAGTCCGGGCGCGGCGTGTATTCCTTCTGCATGTGTCCCGGAGGCTTTGTGGTAAACGCTTCCTCGGAGCAGGGCCGTGTGGCGGTAAATGGCATGAGCAACCATGACCGGGCCGGGGAGAATGCGAACAGCGCCCTGATTGTGACCGTGACGCCAAAGGACTTTCCGGATCAGACGGCGCTCGGGGGCGTGCGTTTCCAGCAGCGTCTGGAGGAAGCGGCGTTTCGCTGCGGCGCGGGAAAGATCCCGGTCCAGCTTTACGGCGATTTCCGGGCAGGCCGTGTATCCGGGGCGTTTGGGGATGTTAAGCCGGCGATTCTGGGCGGCTTTTCTTTCGGAAATTTGCGGGAGACGCTTCCGGAGGAGATAAGCGGCGCGCTTATCGAGGCCGTTGATTATTTTGGAAGCGTGATACAGGGCTTTGACCGGGAGGACGCAATCCTGGCGGGAGTGGAGAGCCGTACATCCTCTCCGCTGCGCATCCTGCGCGACCGCGGAATGGAGAGTAAAATAAACGGCCTGTACCCCTGCGGCGAGGGGGCCGGCTATGCGGGCGGAATCATGTCCGCCGCCATGGACGGGATGCGGGCGGCGGAGGCGCTTGTTTCCAGGTATTATCCGGCCTATGTGTAGCGGCGCTGCGCCTCGTTTTTGCGGTTACAAGTTTGTTTTGCGCAACCGTTCAGAAGGTCTGAACGGTTCCTGTTTTGCAGAAGGGAGAAGAACATGATTACCAACGATCAGATCGATCGGATCAATGCGCTTTATCATAAGAGCAAGTCGCCGGAGGGACTTACGCCGGAGGAGAAGCAGGAGCAGGAAAGGCTCAGGAAGGACTATATCCAGGCGATCCGCGCGAGCCTGCGGGGAACTTTGAACAATATTTCCATTCAGGAAAAGGACGGGAGCGTCACGGATCTGGGGGAGAAGTATGGAAAAACAAGCGCTCCTTAAAGAGCAGGAGGCGCGGCTTACGGGAACGAAAGTCCAGACATGCTCTAAGGAGGAGCTTCGCAGATGGATTCTCCGAAAGCGGGGCGGCCTGTCAGAGACGGAGAAGAGGAAATGGGATGCGGCGCTGTTTGAGCGGATCCGGGCGCTTGGCCTGCACGGGGCGGGAACCGTATACTGCTACGCGAGCGTGCGGGGCGAGGCGGGGACCGGGGCTTTGATTGACTGGTATTTATCAGAGGGCGTGCGGGTCGCCCTTCCCCGGACAGAGATACAGGGGGAGGAGAAGCGGATCCGGTTTTACTATATCCGCTCGCGCGCAGAGCTGGTGGCGGGGCGGTTTCATATCCCGGAGCCGCCGCCGGGGAGCGAGCGGGCAGAGGATCGGGCCGCTCCGGTTCTGACGCCGGGTCTGGCGTTTTCGGAGGACGGCTCCCGTCTGGGTTATGGAGGCGGATTTTATGACCGCTTTTTTGAGAGCGAACCGCGCCATCAGCGGATTGGCGTGTGCTATGGCTTTCAGGTGGTGAGGGCCATGGAGAAAAACGCGCATGACAGGAGGATGGACAGAGTGGCGGCGCCGGAGCGCTGGATTTTGGGGAACCGTTTGGGTGAGGAAGCGGCTGCGCAGGGGGGATAGAGGATGTTTTTTCTGTCATTAACGGAATGGACGCTTAGGAATGTGATACTTCGGATCGTGCTTGCCCTTGTGCTGGGCTCGGTGATTGGGATCGACCGGGGCGCAAAGAAGCGGGGCGGGGGCGCGAGGATGGATGCGGCCGTGTGCCTGGGCGCGGCGACGGTGATGCTGACCGCCCAGTATATGTACCGCGCGTTTCCGGGGGCTGTGGATCTGTCAAGGATGGCCGCTCAGGTGATCAGCGGCATCGGCTTTCTGGGAGCGGGATCCATCATTGTCTCCGGGCATCAGATCAAGGGACTGACCTCTGCGGCCAGCATATGGACCTGCGCCTGTATCGGGCTTGCGGTGGGCATCGGATTTATCGACGGGGCGGTGATCATTACAGGGATCCTCCTAATGGTGCTCCATATCCTTCCCATGATAGAGAAACGGATCTATCAGTGGTCGAGGTATGTGACGCTGTACATCGAGTCGGACCGGAACCGGACCGCGGCTATGCTCTTACATAAACTGCGCTCGGACGGCTGCACGGTGGATATGTATGATGTGGACAAATCCAGGGCGGAAGGGCAGTCCTTCACGATCCTTATTACGGTCCGGATTCCGGCGCGGATGAAGAAAGGGGAATACTTAAAAGAGCTGGAGCATCTGGAAGGGGTTTTATTTGTGGATGCGCTTTAAAGCGGCGAGCCTGCTGAGGCAGGGAGACGGGCCTTGCCACCCAGGAAGATTTATGGTAAGATAAGCACAGTCAGGATCGTCCGCATATGGCGTACTAGAGCGTGTTTGAAAATTCATTCCTGGCATCTGCACGCCCCACTTCGCGGTATATTTGTGCCAAATTCACTTAACGTAGCCCACTACGCCGCGTTCATTTGGCACAAATCTCCCACAAAGTGGCACGCACAGCTACCAGAAAGCAATTTTCAAACACGCTCTAGAGCAGATGAAATGTTCACCCCGGACAGGCGGCCCGCTTCACCAGCGGGCCAGTCCGGCGTCATAAAAAATTTTGGGGAAAGGAAGCCGGACTGTGTACCGCAGCGTCCGGCAGGGAGAGAAAGATGGATCAGGAATTACTGAAGAAGAACTTTGAAGGCCATGGATTTAAGACCTCATTTTTCCGCACAAAGGAAGCGGCGGCCGAATACTTAGCCTCCGGGATTGAGGGAAAGCGGGTCGCGATGGGCGGCAGCATGACCTTAAAGGAGATGGGGATTTATGAGCTTTTGGAGAAGAAAAATGAGGTGATCTGGCATTGGGTTACGCCTGGGGAAGCGGCGCTCAAAAAGGCCAGGGAGGCGCAGATTTATCTGACGAGCGCCAATGCCGCCTCTGAGACAGGGGAGCTGGTCAATATAGACGGGACGGGAAACCGTGTTTCGCAGACCGTGTTTGGGCCGGAGAAGACGTATTTTATTATCGGAAAGAATAAGATCTGCACCGGGTTTGGAACGGCTCTGTGGCGGGCGAAGAACGTCGCAGCGCCGAAGAATGCAGCGCGCCTTCAAGTTGCGACGCCCTGTGCCGCTGCGAATGGGGACAAATGCTATGACTGCAGCAGCCCGGAACGGATCTGCCGTTCCACAGTGATCATTGAGAGACCTTCAAAGGGGATGGAGGTGGAAGTGGTCTTTGTGGACGAGGATCTGGGCTATTGATGCGCGCGCTTTTGGCAGGGCGCGCGCAGATGAGGGATTCACAGGCAGCGGAGGATGGCAGCGCATGAATATTTTGTTTTTTCTTACGCCCAAGAGCGAGGTGGCGTACATAAATTGCGATGATACCTTAAGCGAGGCTCTGGAAAAGATGGAGAGCCATCACTATGCGGCGGTGCCGCTTTTGAATCATCAGGGAAAATATATGGGGACTCTGACAGAGGGCGATTTGCTGTGGGGGCTTAAGAGCCTGTATGATTCCCAGAAGGATACAAGGCGCATCCGGATCACGGAGATTCCCAGGCGGCAGGATAACCAGCCGGTTTTGGCAGATGCGGCGATGGAAGATCTGCTCGAAAAGGTGATAAACCAGAATTTCGTGCCGGTGCTTGACGATCACAGATGCTTTATCGGAATCATTACAAGAAAGGATGTCATTCGGTATCTCTGTAAAAAACAGCAGCCGTATACATTGGCGGAAAAACTGTAAAAGAGTACGGTTCTGTTTTTGATTTGCCGCAGCCGGGCAGGAGAATAGCGTTTCTCCCTGCCCGACTGCTTTTTTGCCTGCTCCGGCCGGATCACGCGGCAGGGCGTTCTGACATAGTATAGAGTATAAGTCAGAAAGGAAAGGTAAATGTAATTATGAATGCTTCAAATTACATGTATTTCAACAGGATGGGATGCGCGGTTCCGGAACAGACGCTGCGCGGGCCCTTTGGTGCGCAGGCCGCGCCGTGCCGCCGCGAAATGCGCTGTGATATGCCGCCGGCCGGGATCCGTCCATGGCTGGAGCCGTCACAGGTGCAGATGACGGGGATTCAGCCGGAGCAGGCGCAGATGGCAGGGACTCAGCCGGAACAGGCGCAGATGACAGGAATCCGGCCGGAACAGGCGCAGGCAGCGAAAGCGCCGCGGCCCTGGACGGCCGGATTCCAGTCAGGGCAGGTGCAGATGACGGGAATTCAGCCCCCGCAGCAGCAGGCGGCCGAAGCGCAGCAGCAGCCGACCGCGATGCCGGATCCGCAGATGCGGTCATTCGCAGCGCAGCCCTCACAGATGGAGGGAATGTGCCTTGGTATGGGAGAGCGGATGTGCCCGGAGCCGGGGGGGATGCCGGAGGGCTGCTGCGGGGACGGGGATATGCCGTTTTGCGGCCTGGCAGAGCAGTTTCCGGTAGGAATGGGGTATGTTCCGATGCAGAGATGGCAGTCCACCTACTCTATGGAAGACGGATTCCGGCGCGGAACCATTTTCCCGGAGCTTGATCTGCCGTTCATGATGGGGAGGTGCATTTGATGAATGAAAGCATGATTATGAAACAGCTTAACGAGGCCAGCTTCGCAATGGATGATGTCCTTTTATACCTGGATACCCATCCGAACGACAGGGATGCGCTGAATTATTACCATCAGGCGGCCGCCATGAGGCGGGAGGCAATGGACGCGTATGAGGCCCTGTGCGGCCCTCTGATGGTGGATGCGGTGAAGAGCTTGGATGAATGGACATGGCTGACCGATCGGTGGCCGTGGGAAGGGGAGGCATAATCTATGTGGAGATATGAAAAACGCTTACAGTATCCGGTCAATATTACCCAGCCGAATCCGAAGATGGCACAGTTCATCATGAGCCAGTACGGCGGCCCGGATGGGGAGATAGGCGCTTCGATGCGCTATCTCTCCCAGCGGTATACCATGCCGTTTAAGGTGCAGAAGGGCCTCCTGACAGATATCGGTACAGAGGAGCCGGTGCGGCCGCCGGGCGGCGCTTTGTTACGCATTACGCGCCTGCGGGCGAGGCGTCTTCTCTGCGGAAAGACCATCTGACCGCAAGGTTCTTCAGCACGATTTCAATATGCCCCGGATCCCGGACCACGATTTGCTCGATGAGGTTTCGGTAAAACGGATCATCCTGCTCCCCGCCGGCGATCAGGCTCTGAATGAAAGACGGTATGCGCGCGCTTTCATCCTCCTGCAAGCGGCTGCGCCTGTGTCCGCTCTGTAACCGGTATTCAAGCCGTTCCCGCTCCTGCTCAAATTCCTCTGCCTTCTGAAGATATTCGCTTTTTTCGATGGCCTGTTCCAGATAAAGCTCAAGCAGCCGGGCCTTTTTTTGCGCCAGGATGTGAAGCAGCCGTCCGGCGTCATCGGGACAGAAGCCGGCCGGGGGACAGGCGGGCGCGGGCGCTGCCGTGTTCAGCGAGGCGTTTACGACCGAGATCAGCTCCGCGACCGCGGGATCCGTGTCCATGCCCAGGTAAGCCAGTATCTGTTGTATCATGGAGAGGATGGCCTCTTCCTTTAGCTGGAGATGGATATCGCAGCCGGAGTATTCCCCGTCGGGAGAGGGCTTTCGCGTGCCGTGGCGGACCGCCTCGCGGCAGCGCCACACCCGTTTTTTGGTCCCGTCCCGGCTTTTTCTCACGCGCGCCACAAAACGGGAGCCGCACAGGCCGCATTCGATTTTTCCGGAAAAGGCGTGGCAGCCGCTGTACCGGGCCTTTTGGCCGCAGGAGCGGCTGCGGCGCGCCAGCTCGCTCTGCGCCGCGTTAAAGACCTCGCGGCTGACGATCGGCTCGTGGTGATCCTGCAGCGCGACGAACGCCTCCCTGCCGCGGTTGTATTCCTTTTTGTGGGACAGGTAATCAGGGGTAAAGGTCTTTTTCTGGACGAGATCGCCGCAGTATTTTTCATTGCGCAGAATGCGCAGGATCGCGGTATGGCTCCAGCGGGCCGCACGCGACGGCGCAGGGATGCCGGCCTCCTCAAGCTCCCTGGCGATGACAGAGGATCCCTTTCCCTCATCCAGGAACTTGTAAAACACCGAGCGGACCACCGCAGCGCCGTCCTCATCGATGCGCAGGCGTCCGTTATGTACGTCATAGCCCAGCAGGCTGTGTCCGAAGACGACCCCCTGCTCCATGCGGCGGCGCTGGCCCCATTTAACCCGCTCGGAGGTTTTCCGGCTTTCCTCCTGCGCGATGGAGGACATGATGGTAAGCCTCAGCTCCGCGTCCGGCTCCAGGGTATTGATATGGTCATTCACAAAAAGAACCCCGATGCCAAGACGCTTGAGCTCTCTGGTGTACTGGAGCGTGTCTACCGTATTGCGCGCGAAGCGGCTGACCTCCTTTGTGATGATAAAATCAAAGGAGGCGGCCCTGGCATCCTCTATCATACGGTTAAAGGCGTCCCGGCCCCGCGTGCTGGTGCCGGAGATCCCCTCGTCCGCGTATACGTCAAACAATTCCCAATCCGGATTGCGCTCAATGCATTCCCTGAAATAGCGTTTCTGGCTCTCAAAGGAATTGGCCTGATCCTCCTTATCCGTGGACACCCGGCAATAAGCAGCAACGCGTTTCACAGGCCGCCCCGTTCCCGCCTGCTCAGTTCGCCCAAGCAGGCGCCGTACTGCTCCTGCGTCAGCATGGCGTGCGACAGCAGGGAAATAAGGATACTGCGCTGGAAATGGGATATAAACGCCCCGCGCTGCGCCTCTTTAAGCGCCGGCATTTCGGTAAAATCCGCTACAAAGCTCTGTGTCTGCATTGATAAAACCTCCCAAAACAGTGTATTTCGGGAGGCTTGTTGATTATACATGTATGCAGCAAAGCGCCTACGCCTGTTTTAAGAAAGCGCCCAGCTTCTTGTCTTCTGTGCGGATGTGAGTGATAAGGACGCCGATATGGCCGTTGAGCCTGCCCAGCTCCGCCACAGTGGGGCCGGCCGGCGATATACTCGATGTGATGTCGCGCAGCGTCTTCTTATACTGCGTGTGGAACGCCCTGTGCGGGACAATGCCGGGATAACGGCTCTGTTGCTGGAGCTGCTCCTCGTGTGAAAAGTGCTGCTCCACGTAGTTGTTGAGGAATTTGATTGTGGGCTCCATCGAAGCGCGGCCCTGCCCCTTGCTGCAGGCGTCAAGAAGCTGGTTGACGGCCTTGAGAAGATCGCGGTGCTCCTTGTCAATGATCGCGTTCCCTGTTTCGAGATCCTTTGTTAATTCATATCTCATGATTTGTTGCCTCCTGTAGGATAATTCTGCCAGAGCCCGGCCGGCAGGGCAGAACTCTGACGGTGGTTCACAATTTCCTTTATTTGGGAATCATTAAGGTGATTATACACAAAATATGGTATAATGTCCAGAGGGATTGCGGTGGTTTTGCCAGAGCGTGTTTGAAAATTGCTTTCTGGCAGCTGTGCGTGCCACTTTGTGGGAGATTTGGGCCAAATGAACGCGGCGCAGCGGGCTGCGTTAAGTGAATTTGGCCCAAATATACCGCGAAGTGGCGCGTGCAGATGCCAGGAATGAATTTTCAAACACGCTCTAGTACAGCATTGCATTAATTCGCGAGTAAACAGCACTCGCTATCCGCGCCCTCTGCACGCCTGCGAAGCTAGCCGTAGGCTCCACTACGCCGTCGCTTCGCAGACGCACAGATGACACGAATATCAAGCGCTTTTTACTCGCGAATTAATGCAACGCTGTACTAGGATTTGTTGCCACTGACAGGCAGTATTCCGCGAGGGCCATTTTGGTCCGTCTGCAGGTACGGAGGAGCTGGCCCACATGGAAATCGTGGCGGCGATTATCCAGCAGCTCACGCGGGGGCTGACCGCGGAGCAGATCGCAGAATCCGGCCTGGGCCCGTACTATATTGACCACACGGCCGGGATCTGGCCGCAGGCGGCGGGAGGGATCCCCTTTAATGCGTGTGAATTCCAGTCCAAGGGAGATGCGATAACGGATCTGTATGAGGATATGGCAGCAGAGCAGAAAGCAAGAAGCACATACGAAAATATCCTCCGCGTCGTAAAGGATCCGGATGTCTGCGATCCGATCCGCTATCTGAGAGAGCGGGAGATTGTCCATTTCCAGCGCTTTGGGGAAGCGATGCGCAATCTTCAGGATCAGCTCGACCGCAAGAACTTCTATGCCTTTAACGTGGAATTTGACAAGATGAGCCGCTGACCGGCCGCCGCTTTAGGCGCCGGGAGCTGCAGCGGCGTAAAACACAGGAGAATAAGTATATGGAATACAATGTGAAACTGTCCCGCCCGTATATCCGCATCCGCCGTCCGGATGGGATCTCCTTTGGCGGGAGCCAGGAATGGTTTGAGGAGAAGACGATCCGCGACTTCGGGTGCGGGCTTATAGGGGCGGCAGACGTATTATTATATGTAAGCCGCCCCGCGCAGGCGGGAGAGGAGAGCCGGAATGCGGCGTCCGGGGAAGAGGGGACGCCGGAAATCCCATATGAAGAGTATGGCCGGCATGTGGCGGCGCTTAAGCGGCATTTTCCCATCATCCCGGGATTTGGGATGCCGGGATGGTTTTTGTCTGTGGGCTTTAACATCATCTTCAGACGGCAGAAGAGCCCGTACCGGGCGAGATGGGGGATTCCGCACAGGCGGCTTTTCAGCTCCATTGCGGAAATGCTGAGGCAGGATATCCCGGTCATCCTGTCGGCGGGCCCCCATTTTCCCAGGTTCTGGGGAAAAGAGGGCCTGACCCTGTACCGCGAGGCCGCGGACAAGACCATGCTGCCCGCGGCGAAAACCAGGGCCCACTATGTCATCGTGACCGGCATGGCCGGCGAATGGATGCGGATTTCCTCGTGGGGGAGGATGTATTATATCCGGATCTCTGAATATGAGGAGTATGTGCGGCGCTATAGCTGCCCGCTTTTCAGCAATATCTGTTATATACGCTCCAGGGCCGCCGGGCAGGGGGGACAAATATCATGAACTTTTAAGGAAACTTAAAAGAAAACTAAGAGAAAACGTAAGGGAAAGCAGCCCATGGCAGTTTTCCCTCAAAAAAAGAATATTGTTTAAATTTAAAAATAAAAAAAGCAGATAACGGGAGTCGAACCCGCCTTTCCAGCTTGGGAAGCTAGCGTTCTACCGATGAACCATATCTGCACTGAAATACATTATATCACTAATCGGAAAAAAGTCAATGCTTTTTGAAAAGTTTTTCCAGAAAAATTATATTAAAAAACAGGTTGCATTTTTCGTTTTTTCTGTTATAATATGGTAGTGAACACGGGGTATGGCGTAGTTTGGTAGCGCGCTCGGCTGGGGGCCGAGAGGTCGCAGGTTCAAATCCTGTTACCCCGATGGAGAATCCCTTGATTTGATCGTGAATCAGGGGATTTTTTTATGCACACGGGCGTCCGTTCAGCAAAAAGATGCGCTGATGCGGCGCACACTATGGTCTACGAGGAGGTTTACCATGAGCAAAAAGCGTTCTATTGAGACGATCTGTATCCAGGGCGGCTGGCAGCCGGGGAACGGGGAGCCGAGGATACTGCCGATTTATCAGAGCACGACGTTTAAATATTCGACCAGCGAGCAGATGGGCCGTCTGTTTGATCTGGAGGAGAACGGGTATTTTTACACCAGGCTGGCCAACCCGACGAACGATACGGTGGCGGATAAGATCCGCGAGCTGGAGGGAGGCGCGGCGGCGATGCTGACCTCCTCGGGCCAGGCGGCGAATTTTTACGCGGTGTTTAACATCTGCAACGCGGGCGACCATTTTGTGTGCGCCTCGACACTGTACGGCGGCACCTCGAATCTCTTTGCGGTAACCATGAAAAAGATGGGGATAGACGTGACGCTGGTGGATCCGGACGCGCCGTCAGAGGAGATTGAGAAGGCGTTCCGCCCGAATACGAAGTGCGTGTTCGGCGAGTCGATCGCGAACCCGGCCCTGGTTGTGCTGGATATCGAGAAATTCGCGGATCTGGCCCACCGGCACGGCGTCCCGCTGATCATGGACAATACGTTTGCCACGCCGGTCAATTTGAGGCCGTTTGAGTGGGGCGCGGATATCGTGACGCATTCGACGACGAAATATATGGACGGGCACGCCATGACTGTGGGCGGCTGTATCGTGGACAGCGGAAATTTTGACTGGGAGGCCCACGCGGAGAAGTTTCCGGGCCTGACCACGCCGGACGACTCCTATCACGGGGTGATTTATACGAAGAAATTCGGAAAGGCGGCGTATATCACAAAGGCCACGGCGCAGGTGATGCGCGACCTGGGCTCGATCCAGGCGCCGCAGAATGCATTTCTCTTAAATATCGGCCTTGAGACGCTGCACCTGCGCATGCCGCGCCACTGTGAGAACGCGCTGAGGGTCGCAGGGTTTTTAAAGGGCAGGGAGGACGTGGCGTGGGTGAAATATCCCGGGCTGGAGGGCGATCCCTACTATGAGCTGGCCCGCAAATATATGCCAAACGGAACCTGCGGCGTGATTTCCTTTGGCTTAAAGGGCGGCAGGGAGGCGGCGGCCGCGTTTATGGATAAGCTTGGGCTGGCCGCGATCGTGACCCATGTGGCCGACGCACGCACCTGCGTGCTCCACCCGGCCAGCCATACGCACCGCCAGCTCACGGACGAACAGCTCGTGGAGGCCGGCGTGGATCCGGCGATGATCCGGCTGAGCGTGGGTATTGAGAACGCGGAGGATATTGTAGAGGACATCCGCCAGGCGCTGGAGCGTGTTTGAGATATGATCCGGGGCGGGAGGGCCGCTGGCGCTTCCGCCCCGTTTGAGGATGGCCCGGCAGGGAGGGAAGGACGATTAAAGGAGATCTGTTTAAAAAGATGAGGGGAGCGCTGCGCTTCCTGTTTGGCCGGACCATGTTCGGCGCTTTGTTTCTGCTGCTGCAGATCCTGTTTCTTCTGACTGCGTTTGACTGGCTGAAGGAGTATATGGTTTATCTGTTCGGGGGTTCGGCCGCGCTCAGCGTGGCTGTGCTGGTCTATATTATCAGCGATGAGGAAAACAGCAGCATCAAGCTGTCGTGGGTGGTTCCGATCCTTGTTATCCCCGTGTTTGGCACGCTGTTTTACCTGTTTTTGAAGCTGCAGCCCGGAACCTGGCTGATTAACCGCCGGATCGGGGAGCTTCAGGAGGAGACGGCCCCCCTTCTGCAGCAGGATCCGGAGACAGAGGCGTCATATAACCGTTTACATGCGGGCGGCGGCAATCTGGTCCGCTATATGAACCGCTATGGGAAGTACCCGATTTACAGCGGGACGAAGGCGCGGTATTTCCCGCTGGGGGATGACTTTTATCCGGCGCTCCTTTCGGAGCTCCAAAAAGCGGAAGCATTTATTTTCATGGAATATTTTATTGTGGAGCGGGGCGTGATGTGGGATTCGATCCTGGCGGTCCTGGAGGAAAAGGCCAGAGCGGGCGTGGAGGTCCGTTTTATGTACGACGGAATGTGCAGCCTGATGCTGCTGCCGTATTCCTATCCGCAGGAGCTTGAGAAAAAAGGGATCCGCTGCAAGATGTTTTCGCCCATAAAGCCGGCTCTGTCCAGCCATCAGAACAACCGCGATCACCGCAAAATCTGTGTGATTGACGGACATACGGCCTTTACGGGCGGCGTGAACCTGGCGGACGAGTACATCAACCGCCGGCCCCGCTTCGGCCACTGGAAGGATACGGCGGTGATGTTAAAGGGCCCCGCGGCCCAGAGCTTTACGATGATGTTTTTGCAGCTCTGGGGCGTGACGGAAAAAGAAAAAGAGGATTACAGCCGCTTCCTCTATCCCGGGGAAATGCCTTTACCGGACGAAGCGCCTGCTCCGGGATTTGTGATGCCCTACGCGGACAGCCCCCTGGACGGGGAAAATGTGGGGGAGCAGGTGTACTTAGATATCCTGGGCCATGCGAGGCGGTATGTCCATATCATGACGCCTTATCTGATTCTGGACGATATCACGCTGGCGGCCCTGAAATATGCGGCCAAGCGCGGGGTGGAGACGGTGATCATCATGCCCCATATCCCGGACAAGCTCTATGCCTATCTGCTGGCGAGGAGCTATTACGAAGAGCTTTTAAAGGCCGGGGTGCGGATCTTTGAGTATACGCCGGGCTTTGTGCATGCCAAGATGTTTGTGTGCGACGACGAGGAAGCCGTGGTGGGAACCATAAACCTGGATTTCAGGAGCTTATACCTGCACTTTGAGTGCGCCGCCTATTTCTGCCAGAGCCCTGTGGTCCCGGAGGTGGAGCGCGATATGCAGGAGACGCTTTTAAAATGTGAGGAGATCACGCTGGCCGCCTGCAGAAGCTACCCGTTCGTGAAACGCTTTGCCGGAAAGGCGCTGCGGCTGTTTGCGCCGCTGATGTAGGGGGCGCGGCGTACAGATGGCGGGCGGATGCATGCAGCGGCGGCCTGCCTGTATATTTGGCGCAGGGGCGCTGATTTTCAGATGCGCGCCGGGAGGATGGATGACACATGGGCACATGGAACAGCCGGGGCCTGCGCGGCTCCACGCTGGAGGATATGATCAACCACAGCAACGAGGTCTACCGGGAGCGGAAGCTGGCCCTGATCCAGAAGGTTCCCACCCCGATCACCCCGATTGCGATTGACAAAGAGACAAGGCACATCACGCTGGCCTACTTTGACCAGAAGAGCACGGTGGACTACATCGGGGCCGTCCAGGGGATCCCGGTGTGCTTTGACGCAAAGGAATGCGCCGCAGCCACCTTCCCGCTCCAGAACGTCCACGCACATCAGGTGCGTTTTATGAAGGAATTTGAAGAGCAGGGGGGGATCGCCTTTATCGTGCTGCACTGGACGGCAAAGGACGAGATCTACTATATCCCGTTTGATGAGCTCTGCGGCTTCTGGGAGCGCATGGAGAGCGGGGGGAGGAAGAGCTTTACATACGACGAGATGGACCGCTCTTGGAGGATTGGGCGGCAGCGGGATGTGCTGGTTCATTACCTGGAGATGATTCAGAGGGATTTGGAGCGGAGGCCATGATTCACATGTCCCGTAAAAATTTGGAAATAATTCAATAAAACCCCTTTACTCCCCAACAGTTTATGTTATAATATTCACGATGAACAGCTTCCGCCCAACATACATTGAAAGCTGTCCGTCAAAGTTTGCAAACGGAAACATAATGAACATTAGGAGGAAGAAAACGTATGGCAAAATGGGTTTATAAGTTCGAGGAAGGCAGCGCGGCGATGAGAAACCTTCTCGGCGGCAAGGGCTGCAACCTGGCTGAGATGACGAACCTGGGCATGCCGATTCCGCAGGGCTTTACAGTGACGACAGAAGCCTGCACGGAATACTACAACAGCGGCAAGCAGATCACAGAGGAGATTCAGAGCCAGATTTTTGAGGCATTGACCTGGTTAGAGGGTGTAAACGGAAAGAAATTCGGCGATACCGAGGATCCGCTTCTGGTATCTGTCCGCTCCGGCGCGCGCGCATCCATGCCCGGCATGATGGACACGATCTTAAACCTTGGCTTAAACGACGTTGCTGTGGAAGGCTTTGCAAAGAAGACGGGAAATCCGAGATTTGCATATGATTCCTACAGAAGATTTATCCAGATGTACTCCGACGTGGTAATGGAAGTTCCGAAGTCCTATTTTGAGAAGATCATCGATGAGATGAAAGAGGCCAAGGGTGTACATTTCGACACGGAGCTGACAGCGGAGGATTTGAAGGAGCTTGCGCAGAAGTTCAAGGCTGTATATAAGGAAGCCATGAACGGCGAGGATTTCCCGCAGGAGCCGAAGGATCAGCTGATGGGCGCTGTGAAGGCCGTGTTCCGTTCCTGGGACAACCCGCGCGCCATTGTTTACCGCCGTATGAACGATATTCCGGGCGACTGGGGTACTGCTGTAAATGTTCAGACCATGGTATTCGGCAATAAGGGCGAGACCTCCGGCACAGGCGTTGCCTTCACGCGCAACCCCTCCACCGGCGCGAAGGGAATCTTCGGCGAATACTTAATCAATGCACAGGGCGAGGACGTGGTTGCCGGCGTGCGCACACCGCAGCCGATCAGCCAGCTTGAGAAGGATCTTCCGGAGTGCTACGCACAGTTCATGGATCTGGCCATGAAGCTGGAGAACCATTTCCGCGACATGCAGGACATGGAGTTTACGATTGAGGAAGGAAAGCTCTATTTCTTACAGACCCGTAACGGCAAGAGAACGGCTCCGGCCGCGATTCAGATTGCCTGCGATCTGGTAGACGAAGGAAAGATCACGCCGCAGGAGGCCGTATGCAGGATCGAGGCGAAGTCTCTGGATCAGCTTCTGCACCCGACCTTTGATCCCGAAGCCTTAAAGGCCGGCGAAGTGATTGGACAGGCCCTTCCGGCTTCCCCGGGCGCGGCCGCAGGAAAAGTCTGCTTCACAGCAGAGGAAGCCAAAGAGGCTGGTATCGGCGGCAAGGGCGAGAGAGTGATCCTGGTTCGTCTGGAGACCTCCCCGGAGGATATCGAGGGCATGCACGCATCCCAGGGTATCTTAACTGTACGCGGCGGCATGACTTCCCACGCGGCCGTTGTAGCGCGCGGCATGGGCACCTGCTGTGTATCCGGCTGCGGCGATATCAAGATTGACGAGGAGGCAAAGGAGTTCTCACTGGGCGGATACACCTTCCACGAGGGCGACTACATTTCCTTAGACGGCACGACCGGTAAGATTTACAAGGGCGACATCCGCACCCAGGAAGCTTCCGTAGGCGGAAACTTCAAGAGAATCATGGACTGGGCGGACAGCTTCAGGACCTTAAAGGTGCGCACCAATGCCGACACGCCGGCTGACACGGCCAACGCGGTCAAGCTGGGCGCAGAGGGCATCGGCCTTTGCCGTACAGAGCATATGTTCTTTGACGCAGACCGTATCCCGAAGATCCGCAAGATGATCCTTTCCGACACGGTAGAGCAGAGAGAAGAGGCATTAAACGAGCTGATCCCCTTCCAGAAAGGCGATTTCAAGGCCATGTACAAGGCGCTTGAGGGCCGGCCGATGACCGTCCGCTACTTAGATCCGCCGCTGCACGAGTTCGTGCCCCACACGGAAGAGGAGATGGCGGAGCTGGCCTCCGACATGGGCCTCAAGTTAGAGGATGTAAAGAAGAAATGCGACGACTTACACGAGTTTAACCCCATGATGGGACACCGCGGCTGCCGTCTGGCTGTCACTTATCCGGAGATTGCCAAGATGCAGACAAGAGCCGTTATGGAAGCCGCCATCGAGGTGAAGGAAGAGTGCGGCTACGACATCATTCCTGAGATCATGATCCCGCTGGTAGGCGAGAAGAAAGAGCTCAAGTACGTGAAAGATGTTGTGGTAGAGGTTGCAGAGCAGGTTAAGAAGGAAAAGAACTCTGATATGCAGTACCATATCGGCACCATGATCGAGATCCCGCGCGCGGCCCTGACCGCAGGCGCGATCGCAGAGGAGGCGGAATTCTTCTCCTTTGGTACCAATGACTTAACTCAGATGACCTTTGGCTTCTCCCGCGACGACTCCGGCAAGTTCCTGGATTCCTACTACAAGGCCAAGATCTACGAGTCTGATCCGTTCGCAAGGCTTGACCAGACCGGCGTAGGCCAGTTGGTAGAGATGGCGGTTAAGAACGGACGCGCGACCCGCGCTGACTTAAAGTGCGGTATCTGCGGCGAGCACGGCGGCGATCCGTCTTCCGTGGAGTTCTGCCATAAGGTGGGCCTTAACTACGTATCCTGCTCACCGTTCCGCGTGCCGATCGCACGGCTGGCGGCGGCGCAGGCGGCGCTTAACAACGCATAAAACAGAATAAAAGGGTTTAAGGTCAAAACATTTAAGCCTGTATAAGCCAAAAGGGAAGTGAGAAATTACTTCCCTTTTGCGCATCTTTTGAAGACAAATTAAGAGGATAAATGATGAGACATATATCTGACTTAAAGGGAATGAATGGCATTCCCTTATATTTTGATGACAGGAAGCTGAATGAAAAATTTGTACGCTGCAAGAATTGTCTGGAAAACAGCGCAGGCTATGATTTGAATGCGGATACGGTTCTTTTAGATTCCTTTCACTCCGCCACAATCGAAGGGGCCAGGACAACGATTGAAAATGTGAAACTTGCGATCCATGCCCCGAAGAACAAGAGCGATAGGATGGTGGTAAATAATATGAAAGCTCTTGATAAAGTGTATTCCGGCTTTTGTATCAGTGACGGCAGCATTCGGGAGCTGTGGGATGTTGTGGTCGATCAGGTATGTGAAAATAAACGCGTAATCGGCAGTAAATACCGCAGTGGGGAGGTTTCTGTTTCCTCTCTGGAAAGAGTGGTCCATACGCCGCCGGTTCATACGGAAATCGGTTCTTATATGTCAAGTTTATTTCAATTTATAGATAAGGCTGTGCTGGACGGCTTATATAAAGGTATCATCGCACATTTTTATCTTGTATATATTCATCCCTTTTGCGACGGAAACGGAAGACTTGCCAGAATTCTGCAGAATTATTGTTTCTATACAGGAGGATATGAGGGCGTCAGAAAAATCCGCATTTCACAGGCTGTCAACATGCATTTAGGCGGCTATTATAAGGCTCTGGAAAACGTGGAAAAGCCGGTTGTTTCAGAGGATCGCCTGATGCTTGATTTGACATTGTTTATTGATTATATGTTTGACAGAATTATGGAAGCCTGTAATCGGTCAGAAAAAAAACAGTATGATTTAAGTGAGCCGGAGAAAAAGCTGCTGGCCAGAATGTCAAAGCGGGGGATAGGGGCGGAAATAACGGCAGTCAATGCCGCCTCTTTAATGGCTGTCAGTCCGGAAAAGGCGGAGACAATACTAAATGAATTGGCACAAAAACAATATTTGTTTAAGACAGAATCTAAAGGGAAGCATAAGAGCATTTATAAATTGCGGATTCTTATTTCATAGCATATAAATATGGATTTCACACAATGAAAAAAACATTTCCATCCTCCCGTCTCTGTGCTATAATGTGAAATGGATTTCATTACGGATTTTAAAGGAGAAATATGCATGAACATAGCAGAGATCGCAGAGATGGCGGGCGTGTCCAGGGCGGCCGTTTCACGTTATTTCAATCATGGATACATCTCAGAGGAAAAGAGCGAGGCGATCCGCAAAGTAGTGGAAAAGACCGGCTACCGCCCCTCGGTCCAGGCCCAGACGCTGAGGACCAGGAAGACGAAGATGATCGGCGTCATCGCGCCCAAGGTGGCTTCCGCCTCCATCGGGAGGATGGTGGAAGGGCTGATCGCGGCGCTGAACGAAAACGGCTACCAGATGCTTTTGGCAGTCACGCAGAATGATCCGAAGAGGGAGCTCGAATATCTGCAGGCATTTCATGAAAAACAGGTGGACGGCGTAATCTTCAGCGCGACGATCCTGACGCCGGAGCATAAGCGGATCTTAAAAAAGCTGCCTGTACCGCTCGTGATCGTGGGACAGCATTTAAGCGGCTCCTGCTGCGTATACCATGACGATTACCATGCCTGCTACGATCTCACAAAATTCCTCCTGGAGCATGGGAGACGGAGGCTGGGCTACATCAGCGCCATCCGGGAGGATCAGGCGGCCGGCGCGGAGCGCTGCCGCGGCTTTCAGGATGCCGCGCGCGATCTGGGCCGCGGGGATCTCGCGGATAACACGGTGACAGCCGCGTTCTCCGTCGCCTCCGGCTACGAAAAGACCGGGGAGCTTCTGGGGCGCTGCGAAGCCCTGGACGGCATTATCTGCGCCACAGATACCATGGCTGTGGGCTGCATGCAGTATCTTCGCGAGCGCCATATCCGCATTCCGGATCAGATCATCGTAGCCGGGCACGGCGACTCGGAGCTCTCGCGGGTCACAGCTCCCCCCCTGCTTACCGTCCATTACTCCTATGAAAAGGCCGGAACGCTTGCGGTCCAGATGCTGATGGAACGTCTGTCAGGAGAACGGGCCGCGCTGAGGGAGGTAAAGCTGGGCTGCTACATCGCCAACATCCCGGTGGGCATGCGGGACAGTAACTGCGGGGTTACTGTTCACGGGTAGTATTCCGCGAGGCGTTTTTTGTGAGCGAAGGTCACAGAAAACCCGAGGGCAGCAGGCGCCAAAATGGGCAATCTGCCCATTTTGTGCGCATCATGCTGCTGTGAACGGCCGTGAACAGTAACCCTGCGGGTAAGATTACAGAACCTGCCCCTGCAAGGGGTTGCAATCCGTTAAAATTATGCTATAATCTCGACAGGGCATATACGGTCATAAAAACTGCCGCTATCGCTATACATGAACTATATTTTAAAGAAAGAGTGTGAAAACAATGGAGCATCTTAAAGTGCCAACGGGTTACGAGCCGGCGATTGATCTGAGGGAGACGCAGATCGCGATCAAAATCATCAAGGACTTTTTCCAGAGGGAGCTGGCAAAGCAGCTTCATCTGACGCGCGTTTCCGCGCCTCTGATCGTCCTTCCGGAGACGGGGCTGAATGATAATTTAAACGGCGTGGAGCGCCCGGTGAAGTTCGGTATCCGGGAGCAGGGGGACCGCGAGGCGGAGATCGTGCATTCCCTGGCCAAATGGAAGAGAAAGGCGTTAAAGGAGTACGGTTTTGCGCCCGGCGAGGGGCTTTATACAGATATGAGCGCGATCCGGCGGGATGAAGATACGGACAACATCCACTCCATCTATGTGGATCAGTGGGACTGGGAGAAGGTAATCAAAAGGGAAGAGAGAAACCGCGGTACGCTGGAGCTGATTGTGAAGGCGGTTTACAAGGCCCTGAAGGTGACCGAGGACTACATGGCGTACGAATATGAGTACATAGGGCGCTGCCTTCCGGATCACATTGAGTTTATCACCACGCAGGAGCTGGAGGACCGCTATCCGGACTGCGCGCCCAAGGAGAGGGAATACCGGATTGCAAAGCTTCACGGGGCGGTGTTCATCGAGCAGATCGGCGATACGCTTAAATCCGGGGAAAAGCACGACGGCCGCGCGCCGGACTATGACGACTGGAGCTTAAACGGAGATATCATCGTCTATTACCCGGTGCTGGATATCGCGCTGGAGCTCTCGTCCATGGGGATCCGGGTGGATGAGGAGGCGCTGAAAAGCCAGCTTAAAAAGGCCGGCTGCGAGGAGAGGGCAGAGCTTCCGTTCCAGAAGGCGCTGTTAAACGGGGAGCTTCCCTGCACGGTGGGAGGCGGCATCGGGCAGTCGCGCATCTGTATGTTTTTCCTGCGCAAGGCGCACATCGGCGAGGTGCAGGCTTCGATCTGGCCGGACGGGATCCGCGCGGAGGCGGAGGCGAACCATATCCATCTGCTGTAAGGGAAAAGACGTAACCGTTCGGGCTCATCTGAGCAGTTGCGAACGGCTGCCGAAAGACGGCGCCCCTGGGCCGAAAACAGGGGATATTGGGGACAGGAAGGGGGAGAAGGATGACGGATCAATACGATTTGATCATCATTGGCGCGGGGCCGGGCGGATATACGGCGGCGGCCCGCGCGGCGGGGTTTGGCATGAAGACCGCGCTGATCGAGAAGGGGGAGCTGGGCGGCGCGTGCGTCAACACGGGCTGCATCCCGGCAAAGGCCATGCTGCAGGCAACGGCTGTATATAAGGACTTAAAGCAGGCGGCCCGGTTTGGGATTACGGTGGACCGGGTGGGCTTTGATTTAAAGAGGATGCAGGAATACAAGAATGCATCGGTAAAGGAATTCCGCTCCATGATCCGGGATCTGATTGATTCAAGCAAAGTGGATCTGATTCGGGGCGAGGCGAAGCTTCACAGGGAAAATGTGGTCGAGGTTTCCGGCGGGGACGGGACGCGTTTCCTGAAAGGGACAAACGTGATTCTGGCCACGGGCGCGCAGCCGGTGATCCCGGATATCCCGGGCATCCATCTTCCGCAGGTGATGACGAGCCGGCAGCTTTTAAAAGCCGGCGAGTGGAACTTTGACCGGCTGGTCGTGATCGGCGGCGGCGTGATCGGCGTGGAGGTGGCGACGATTTTTGCCGCCCTCGGCTCAAAGGTGACGCTGTTAGAGCGCGCGCCAAGGCTCCTTGAAACCATGGATCCCATGATCTCCGACGAGCTGGAGGAGAGCCTGCGGCACAGGGAAATTGATGTCCGCTGCGGCGTGGAGGTGATGGCAATAAAGGAGCGGTCCGACGGCCGGGTGTCAGTGAATTTCCGCGAGCACGGAAGCTGGCTGGAGACGCTGGCTGACCGCGTCCTCGTGGCGGTCGGCAGGCGGCCGGACATGTCCGGGGTCCTGGCGGACGACTGCGGGGTGAAGCTTGAGAACGGAAGGCCGCTTGTAAAGGGCACATACCGCACCACGCAGGAAAATGTGTTTGCGATCGGGGATACGGTGTCTAAGATGCGCCTGGCCCATGTGGCGGCCGCCCACGCGGCTTATGTGGTAGAGCGCCTGGCCGGAGCGGGGCACACGATGCAGCTCACGGTGGTGCCGAACGGGATGTATGTGGTGCTTCCCGTGGTACCCACGTGCATCTATACGGATCCTGAGATCGCGGCCGTGGGCTTCACTGAGGACGAGGCCCGCATTTACAATATGAAGGTAAAATGCGGCCACGCGGATATGAGTGTAAACGGAAAAGCGATCCTCACCAGAAAGCAGGAGGGCTTTATCCGCCTGATTTTTGAGGCGTATACGAATACGCTGGTGGGCGCGCAGATCATGTGCAACCGCGCGACGGATATGATTGGGGAAATGGCGACGGCGATTGCCAACAGCCTGACCGCCGGCCAGCTCTCCATGGCCATGAGGGCCCATCCGACCTACAGCGAGGCCATAACCAATGCGATTGAGGATGCTCTGAAAGGGGAGGTGGTGTAAATGACGCGGGACAGGGAGGACGGCGGCGTTCCCGCCCGTCTGGCGGCGCTTCGGGAGAGGATGCGCGCCAGCGGGATGGACGCCTATCTTGTGCCGTCCGGAGATTTTCACGGTTCTGAAAATATGGGGGAATATTTTCAGTGCCGTGCGTACATAACGGGTTTTACAGGCTCTGCGGGGACGGCGGCCATCCTGCCGGAGAGCGCCGGCCTCTGGACGGACGGGCGGTATTTCGTCCAGGCGGAGGCGCAGCTTTTGGGGAGCGGGATTTCCCTGTTTAAAATGGGGCAGGAGGGCGTGCCGGACTTAGAGGACTACTTGGCAGAGCAGCTTCCCGAGGGCGGCGTCCTCGGCCTCGACGGCCGTATGGCAGACATGCTGACCGTGGAAAGGCTTGTGGAAAAGCTGGCGCCAAAGCGCATTTCCCTCTCGTTTCATGCCGATTTGGCGGGGGATATCTGGACAGACCGCCCGCCGCTTTCACACAAGCCGCTGTGGATCGTGCCGGAGCGCCTGGCCGGAGAGGCGGCGGGGGAGAAGCTGGCGGCCTTAAAGGCGGCGATCCGGGAAAAAAACGCCACGGCGCATGTGCTGACAGCTTTGGACGAGATTGCGTGGCTTTTGAATCTCAGGGGAGGCGATATTGACTGCACGCCTCTGTTTCTCGCGTACTTCCTGATAACCGGGGAGCGCATGCGCCTGTTTGTACAGGAGGAGTCCTTAAGCGGCCCGGTCCGCGCGTATTTGGATAGGCTGGGCGTGGAGACAGCCGCATACGCCGGCTTTTATGAAGCGCTTTCCGAACTTTCCGGCGAGACAGTCCTCCTTGAAAAGGCGCGGGTCAACGCCCGGATCGGGGAGATCTTATGCGGCCGGAATACCATTTTAGACAGCGTAAATCCCGCGGCGCGCAGGAAGGCGGTTAAAAACCCGGTGGAAATGGAGCACATGAGAAAGGCCCATATCAGGGACGGCGTGGCGGTGACGCGTTTTCTGTACTGGCTAAAGCACGCCGTCGGCGCGCAGGAGATCGACGAATGCGCGGCGGCCGCGCGCCTTTCAGACTTCCGGGCGGAGCAGGAGGGGAGCCTTGGGCCGAGCTTTGAGACGATTTCTGCGTACGGCCCCAATGCGGCCATGTGCCATTACAGGGCGCAGGAGGGGAGCGGCCGCAGGCTGGAGCCAAAGGGCCTTTATCTGGTGGATTCCGGCGGCCATTACGAGGAAGGAACCACGGATATCACCCGCACCGTCGCCCTCGGCCCTCTCACAGAGGAGGAAAAGAAGTGCTTTACCTTAGTGGCGGCAGGCATGCTGCGCCTCCTGAATGTGAAGTTTTTATCAGGCTGCCGGGGCGTCAATCTTGATTTTGCCGCCAGGGAGCTGCTGTGGAGGAACGGGCTTGATTACAACCACGGCACCGGGCACGGCGTGGCCTTTTTGGGGCCGGTGCACGAGCGGCCGAACGGGATACGCTGGCGCATGACGCCCGGCCGGCCGGATACGGCGGTATTTGAGGAGGGCATGATCACCTCCAATGAACCGGGCCTGTACCTGGAAGGGCGCTTCGGCGTCCGCACAGAAAACATGATGCTCTGCGTAAAGGCGGAAAAGAATGAATACGGCCAGTTCCTGCGCTTTGAAAATCTGACCTGGGCCCCGATTGATCTCGACGCGATCGATGCGCGGTGGCTTGAAGAGCGGGACAGGAGGCTCTTAAACGAGTACCACCAAAAGGTTTTTGAGCATATCAGCCCCTGGCTGCCGGAGGAAGAGGCCGCGTGGCTTAAGGAGGTTACGAGGGAGATTTAGGCAGGACGGCGGATGGGCGGGTTATGATGGGCCATTTTTAAGACCGATCCGATGGATCGATGATTTTGGGCCATTCCCGGGATGAGCCGGATACGCCGGTTCTTTGGATCCGGTTTCTGAAACGGCTGCCGTTAAAGAAAGATTCCCGGGACTGGCATAACAGACGGCGCTGCTCTATATGATAAAGTAACCATCGGATTATGAGAGGTTACCAGAGGATGCCTGATTTAAAGACGCACAGGCGCGGGCCGGGGAAGGTCCATATCTGTGAAGCGGCGGCCGCAGAGCGCGGATTCCTGCAGATTAATGTGGTCAATATTGAAAATAACTTCCCGATTTCGGGCGCAAAGGTGGCGATCACATATGAGAGCGATGAAAAGCCGGAGGAGATCGTCACGACGAACCAGTCAGGGCAGACGGATGTCCTGACCGTTTCAGCCCCGCCGGCGGCGCTCAGCCTTGAAAAGGAAAATGAGACGCGGCCGTATTCGGAGTACCGCGTAAATGTGACCGCGCCGGGCTTTGAACCCGTGAATGTGGACGGGACAGAGGTTCTGGCCGGCGTTACGGCCATCCAGCCGATCCGGATGATTCCCCTTTCAGAGGCGCAGGGGGCAGAGGACTCGATCTATATTCCGGATCACACGCTGTACGGCTCTTACCCGCCCAAGATTGCGGAGGATGAGATCAAACCTGTCACAGAGAGCGGGGAGATTGTGCTGAGCCGCGTGGTGGTCCCGCAGACGATCGTGGTCCACGACGGCGCGCCTTCTGACGCCTCGGCAAAGAACTATTACGTCCCCTACCGCGATTACATTAAAAATGTGGCCTCCAGCGAGATCTACGCCACCTGGCCCCAGGCCACGATCGTGGCGAACGTGCTGGCTATTATGTCCTTTACCTTAAACCGCGTTTACACGGAGTGGTACCGCAACCAGGGCTATGATTTTACAATCACGTCCTCCACGGCGTATGATCACAAATGGATCTACGGCCGCGATATTTTTAACACGATTTCCAATGTGGTGGACGACATTTTCGACAGCTATTTATCAAGGCCCGGCGTCAGGCAGCCGATCCTCACCCAATACTGCGACGGCCGGATGGTGAGCTGCCCGGGCTGGATGACGCAGTGGGGCTCGTGCTCGCTCGGCGAGCAGGGCTACAGCCCGATTGAGATCATCCGGGAATTTTACGGAAACAACATGTATATCAATACCGCGGAAATGATATCCGGGATTCCGGCCTCATTCCCGGGGACCAACTTAACGATCGGCGCGAGCGGGAGCAAGGTGCGCCAGCTCCAGGAACAGCTTAACGCCATTGCCACTGTGTACACGGCGCTTCCGCAGATTGCGGCGGACGGAATTTACGGGCCGGCCACAGCGCGGGCGGTGCGGATGTTCCAGTCTGTCTTCGGGCTTCCCGAGACAGGAGTGGTTGACTTTGCCACCTGGTACCGGATTTCCCATATCTATGTGGGCATCACGCGGATTGCAGAGCTGAATGGCTGAACGGTATAACTTATAACAAAGGAAAAGCGAGGAACGGTTTCGATGAAGAGCCAGGTTTCCTCTGGGGATGCGAAGGCGGCAAGGAGGCGCGCCGCCGCCATCACAGAGGGCGTGATATGGAAGCAGCTTCTGCTGTTTTTCTTTCCCATTCTGTTTGGGACGTTTTTTCAGCAGCTTTATAATACGGCGGACGCCGTGATTGTAGGCCGTTACGTGGGCAAGGAGGCCCTGGCGGCCGTGGGGGGAAGCACCGCGATGATCATCAACCTGATGGTGGGTTTTTTCGTGGGGCTTTCCTCCGGCGCTACTGTGATCATCTCCCAGTTTTTCGGGGCTCAGAACGAAAAAAGAGTCAGCGAGGCCGTGCATACGGCCATGGCCTTTTCCCTTGTCTGCGGCCTGGTTATGACCGCGGGCGGGGTGCTCTTTGCACGCCCGATCCTGACCGCCATGGGAAATCCGGAAGATATCATGGAAGACTCCATGGCGTATATGCAGATATACTTTTTTGGCGTTATCACAAACCTCATTTACAACATGGGCTCCGGAATCCTCCGGGCGATCGGGGATTCCAGGCGGCCGCTCTACTACCTGATTGCGAGCTGCTTCACAAACATCATGCTCGATCTCGCCTTTGTGGTAGTCCTTAACATGGGCGTGCGCGGAGCGGCCCTGGCCACGGTCGGCTCGCAGATCGTAAGCGCTGTCCTGGTGAGCGCGGCGCTCATGAGGGCGGACAAGTCCTACAAGCTGATTTTAAGGAACATGCGGCTTAACCCCTTTATGGTAAAGCGTATCGTCCAGATCGGCTTCCCGGCCGGGCTGCAGTCCGTGATGTACTCAGTTTCCAATATCATCATCCAGAGAAGCGTCAACGCGCTGGGTACGGATACGATCGCCGCGTGGAGCGCGTACAGCAAGATTGACAGCGTGTACTGGATGGTTTTAAGCGCGCTGGGCATTTCCATCACCACCTTTGTGGGCCAGAACTACGGCGCGGGCAGAATGGACCGCGTCCGGCGCGGCGTGCTGGAGTGCCTGGGGCTGTCGGCTTTGATAACCATTGGCTTAAGCGCCGTCCTCTATACATGGGGAGGCGGGATCTACCGGCTGTTTACAAACGATGCGGCAGTGCTCGCAAGGGGAATGGAGATCCTGCATTTCCTGGCGCCGGCATTCATCCTCTATGTCTGTATCGAGATTTATTCCGGCGCGCTGCGCGGCGTGGGGGACTGCTGGATTCCCATGATTATAACCGCCATGGGCGTGTGCGTGCTGCGGATTCTGTGGGTAGTGGCAGTAGTGCCGTTCCGGCCGGCGATGTCAACGATCATCATCAGCTACCCCATGTCGTGGGCGACGACGACGGCGCTGTTTAATGTGTATTATTTCTGGTTCAGTTCGCTGAAGCGGTTTTCGGTGAGGCTGCCGTGGAAGCGGAAGAGGAGGAGACGGGGGTAGGGAACAGCCTCACAAATAAAAGATTCGGCGAAAAGGATAGACATTTCCCGGCGATTGTGGTAATCTATTTATTGAAGTCATAACATAGTGTTACCGCTCAGCCTCAGGGCTGGGCTGCAGCAATATTGCACATAATCTGAAGAAAGAGAGGTTGATTGGTATGGATTATGAGCCGATGAATCAGTCCTATGGGGCTGGGGCGTATGGGCAGCAGACGCTGGGTTCCTATGTTGCCAAGACGTATCTGTGGATGTTTGCAGGACTTATGCTGACCTTTGGGATCGCGATGGGCGGCTATGCGACGGGAGCTGTTTTTTATGTATTTGAGATTCCCTATATGCTCTTTATCCTGACAGGGCTGGAGCTTTTGACGGTGATTGTTATGTCCGCCAGGGCAAACAAGATCTCCGTGGGCGCGGCCAGGGGCATGTTCCTGTTCTATTCCGCGTTGAACGGCGTGGTGTTTTCCGCGTATTTCCTGATTTTCGGAGTTGTGGGCATGGTGCTGGTATTTGCCGCTACGTCTGTATTCTTCGGAGTGATGGCAGCCGTCAGCATGATCTTTAAGCTGGATATCAGCGGCATCCGTCCTGTTTTAATCGGCGGCCTGTTCCTCCTGATTATCTTTGGCCTTGTTTCCATGTTCATGGATCTGAGCGGCCTGGAGACAGCTTTCTGCTATCTGGGAATCGTCGTTTTCCTGGGCTTCACGGCGTACGATACATCCAAGATCCGCGAAAACTACATGACCTTTTCCGGAAATCCGGAGCTTCTCGAAAAAGCCGCGGTTTTCTCCGCGCTGGAGCTGTATCTGGATTTCATCAATCTGTTCCTTTACATCCTGCGCCTTCTGAACAGGAGCCGTAACTGATAAACCTCGAACAAGGAACAGCGTTTCACAGCGTGGCAGGGAGGTCTGCTGTGCAAAGTATATAGAAAAATGACAGGCAGCGTAATATACGGGATATATTACGCTGCCTTTTTCGGATTTCTTTAATATATCAGACATAACCAGTTCTCTCTTAACTGGTGTGCTGACACCTTCATTTTAAGACAGATAACTTGCCTGAATTTCCATCTGCTGCGTTGGCTTCAATCGACGATGCCTTCGGCATCGCCTCATTCCTCCGCCGTGCAGGCTGAAAATTCATTCTGCGTTATTTGTCAGATGGGATCCATCAGGGCTCCATTTCTGTCTTTACGAGTGGAAAACTATGCGCCAGTGGTATCATAGACGAAAATCCGTACCAGTTGCCGGGAGGGGAAAGGGAGCCGCTGCCCATTTTGTGTGCATCATGTTGCTGTGAACGGCGCAGCCGTGAACAGTAACACTATGAATAATAGTGGAGATATTAAGTACGATAATACAATTGAAAATATAATACGGTTGTTGTACAATTGTATTACAAAAAAGGAGGCGTTTGTTATGTCTAAAGAGGCAACCCTGCAAGTAAGAATGGATTCAGAGTTAAAGGAACAGGTTGAATTATTGTATAAACAACTGGGGACATCTTTTGCAGAAGCGGTAAGAATATTTGCAAGGCAAAGTGTGGAGGATCAAGGAATGCCTTTTTCCATGCATTTATCAGCAGCCGGGCGGAAAAGAACATTGGGGATTGCAAATGGAAAATATAAGATTCCGGATAATATTGATGAGAATAATGATGAGATAGCAGAAATGTTTGGGGTGAAATAGACATGAGGATTTTGCTGGATACGCATATAGCGCTATGGGCCATTGCAGATACGTCAAAGCTGTCGGATGAAGTGACAAAACTTCTCGAAAATGAAAGTAATGAAGTATTTTATAGTATGGCCTCTGTATGGGAAGTTGCAATCAAGCATATAATCAAGCCGGAAAATATGCCTGTATCAGATGAGGAATTTGTCCGGCTGTGTGAGGATACAGGATTTACCAGGTTATCTATAGAGGCGGGACATGTTTTCCTGTTAAAGACTTTATCACGACCGAACGATGCGCCAAAACATCATGATCCATTTGACAGGCTTCTGATATCGCAGGCTAAATATGAGAATTTAGTATTACTTACACATGATTCCCAATTTCCATATTATGGAGAAAAATGTGTAATGAGTGTGTAACTATAGTAAGGAACCCGTAGGAAACTGCCGGCGCTTAACGAGATCTTTTCGAGCGGAAGCGGGGTTGCTTATGGATATAGAACCTGACGCTGGCGGCCCCCTCACTTTCCTTTGCGCCCCGTTCCTTCTAAATGCGTCCGCAAGAAAAAATCCCCTTTTTCCCGAAAATGTGCTATAATTACCCCATGGAAGCAAATCAGCCAGTATCAATTGTCAGCCCCCGGCAAGGCAAAGGACTGCCGCTGCGGGCTGCAGGAGGGGGAAAGCGAATGAAAAGCATCAAAGCAAAAATACTGGTATCCATGATTCTGACGGTAGTGATTTCACTGGCGCTGGTGGGAGGCGTTTCGTGTTTTTTAAGCTACAACGGCACGAAGTCCACTCTGGAGGACAGTATGAAGCAGACGGCGCTGGTCGCCGCGGATCGTGTTTCCTATGAGCTTCAGGCTTACAGGAATATCGCAGGGGAGACGGGCAGCATCGCGCGTCTGTCGAGCCGGGATTTATCGCTTGAGGGTAAGCAGGATCTGCTGCAGCAGAAGGTGGATACCTACGGGTTTCAGAGGTACAATCTGCTGGACACGAGCGGGGTAAGCCTGATAGACGGAGAGTATTACGGCGATCGCGCTTATTTTAAGGCGTCCGTGAAAGGGGAGACATATGTGTCCGAGCCGCTGATCTCGTCAGTGACCGGGAAGGTGACGATTATTGTGTCCGCCCCGGTCTGGAAGGACGGAAATGTGGGCGGGACGATCGCGGGAGTCGTTTATTTTGTGCCGAAGGAGACATTCCTCAACGATATCATCAGCACGCTGCAGATCAGCAAGGGCGGTTCTGCCTATATGGTGGACGCAACGGGAACGACGATCGCGCATGAGAACCTGGAGAATGTCCGGAATAAGGAGAATACGATCGAGGAGGCCAGGACGGATGCGTCCCTGGCCGGGCTGGCGGCGATCGAGTCGAAAATGATTTCCGGCGCGTCGGGATTCGGGCAGTATACATACGGCGGCGTGACAAAGTTTGTCGCCTATGCGCCGATTTCACACACGAATGGCTGGAGTATTGCCATTAATGCGCCGATTTCGGATTTTACCGGTACGGCGGTTCTGGGAATCATTATCACAGTTGCGCTGCTTCTTGTGTCCTCGGTTGCCGCCTCCGGGATTGCGGCGCGTCTGGCGATCGGGATTGGGGCGCCGGTCAAGGCGTGCGCGGATCGGCTGCGCCTGCTGTCCGAGGGCGATCTGGAGACGCCGGTTCCCTCATTTTCGAGAAAGGATGAGGTGGGCGATCTGGTTGCGTCCACTAATGTGATTGTGAATGCGCTCAGCACGATTTTAAAGGATATCGATTACGTCCTGGACAACATGGGAGACGGGAATTTTGTGGTGGATTCACAGGCGGGCGAACTGTATGTCGGGGATTTTAACCCTCTTCTCGTTTCGATCCGCCGGATTAAGGAGCGTTTAAGCAACGCGCTGCGGCAGATCCATATGAGCGCGGAACAGATTTCGGCCGGGGCCTCGCAGGTGTCGGACGGCGCGCAGGCCCTTGCGCAGGGCGCGACAGAGCAGGCCAGCTCAGTGCAGGAGCTGACTGCGAATGTGATTGAGATTGCGGATGACTCCAAACAGACGGCCTCCATTACGCAGGAGTCGAGAGCTCACGCGGAGCTGGCCGGACAGCAGGTGGAGCGCAGCAATGGGCAGATGGAGCAGATGGACCTTGCGATGCAGGAGATCACGCAGTCATCCCGGCAGATTGGGCAGATTATTGCCACCATTGAGGACATTGCGTTCCAGACCAATATTCTGGCGCTGAACGCTGCGGTGGAGGCGGCCAGGGCCGGCAGCGCAGGTAAAGGTTTTGCGGTGGTGGCTGACGAGGTGCGCAATCTGGCCGCGAAATCGGACGGCGCGGCGAAGGCGACCAAGGAGCTGATTGAGAGCTCGATAAAGGCGGTTGAAAACGGCAGCCGGCTTGTGTCTGAGGTCACGGATTCACTCCATAAGACGACAGAGCTGGCTGTATTGGCAGTGGGCGATATGGAAAAGGTGGCTGAGGCGGTAGATCGTCAGACCAGCGCGATCTCAGAGGTGACGAAGGGCCTGGATCAGATTTCGAGCGTGGTGCAGACAAACTCCGCCACCAGCGAGCAGTCTGCCGCTGCCAGCGAGGAGCTGGCCTCCCAGGCGCATATGCTGAAAGACCTGGTCGGGCAGTTCAAGCTCCCTTAATGATGAAAACAGGCGCAGGCGTGTTTTATATTAACCGTCTGCGTCTGTTTTGGCTGTTGCTGACACCGCGCTTGTTTGCAGCAGTTCAGATACCTTCAAATGGATGCAACAGTTCAGATATTCTGAATAATTACGAATCCTTACGCTTTTTTCATTTCTTTGTCAAATTCCGGATTAAAATAGTAGAAATTTTTGGAGTCCAGGTCTGTCTTTAAGCGCTCCAGGGCTTCTCCGAAGCGCTGGAAGTGTACGAGCTCCCTGGCGCGCAGGAAGGTGAGCGGGGCGCGCACGTCGGGATCGGTGATGATGCGCAGGAGGTTTTCATAGGTGACGCGGGCCTTTTGCTCTGCGGCCAGATCCTCCGTGAGATCCGCGATGGCGTCCCCCTTGCTCTGGAATTCGCAGGCGTTAAAGGGGATGCCTGCCGCCGCGGCGGGCCAGAGGGCGCTTGTGTGATCCACGTAGTAGGCGTCAAAGCCGGCGGCGCGGGCATCCTCTGTGGTCATGTTTTTGGTTAGCTGGTAAATCATGGCGCAGACGATCTCCATATGGGCCAGCTCCTCAGTCCCGATGTCGGTCAGCAGGCCGCTGATTTTTTTGCAGGGCATGGAGTAGCGCTGGGAGAGGTAGCGCATGGAGGCTGAGAGCTCTCCGTCGGGCCCTCCGAACTGGCTGATGATGAGCGAAGCCGTTTTCGGGCAGCACGTTTTGATCTGCACCGGAAACTGCAGGCGTTTTTCATAGTTCCACATTACAGAGTTCCCCCTTCCCACGGGGCCGGCCCGTCCGTCCAGGCAAAGCGGTCTGTCAGACCGCCGTTTTGCTGGATGCAGTCAATGGTCAGAGGGCCGAAGGCCGCTGCGTACTCTTTTAAAAGCGCGGCGCGCCTGGGGGCCATGGCGTTAAAGTAGGAGATTGCCTCCGGGCAGTCCGGATGGGTGTCCAGGTACAGCGTGAGATCATTGAGCGTAAAGCTGATCTCGTCGATTTCTTTTAACAGTGATGTGCGATCCTTCATGTCTCGTCGCCTCCTATGTGAAATGGAAAACAGAGATTTTCAAAGATGGTTCCCCTTTTTAAGCTTATAGCGGGCTCAGCCGGCGTTACATATGGCTGGATTGGGACGGACGCCATTGCCAGGGTCTGAGCGCAGCCGCAGGCCGAGGGCGGTTCGGTTTCTTTTCTTACAGGGCTCATGGTCTGCCTCCTTTCTGTTTTTTAAGCGGAACGCGCGTTCCGCCCGTCGTTTTTTGCGGTACTTGTAACAGCCCGGATAACCGGAACTGTTACAGCATTTTAACTTCTCTCATAGTATTTGATAAAAGCAGGCATACTACGCTGTATAATAAATGGTTTAGCTGAAAAGAACAGGTTTCTTTAAGTGCAAAGAACGCGTTTATTTATCTGAAAAGGGCTTGCATTTTCGGAAAAGCCATTATACAATTACACTAGGCAAAATTTGGACTTACTGGAGATATATGTCGCAGTTCCGCCGTCAGGCCCGGCCGCGGCAGCTATATTTTTACAGTAGTGGCAGTTGTCGAATAATTTCAGATGGAGGACAGCAAAATGAGTAATTCAGCACAGACATCATCCTGCAAGAGAATACAAGCTCTGCTTGATGAGAACAGTTTTGTTGAAGTGGGTTCTTACATTACGGCGAGAAGCACCAGCTTTAACATGACGGCACAGGAGACTGCGGCTGATGGTGTTGTGACCGGCTACGGCACCATTGAAGGCAGCCTTGTGTATGTGTACAGCCAGGATGCCTCGGTTATGGGCGGTTCCATGGGCGAGATGCATGCAAAGAAGATTTCCAACATTTACAAAATGGCCATGAAGATGGGCGCGCCGGTGATAGGCCTTCTCGACTGTTCCGGGCTTCGTCTGCAGGAGGCGACGGACGCTCTGGACGCGTTTGGCCAGATGTATCTGAACCAGACGCTGGCATCTGGTGTGATCCCGCAGATCTGCGGAATTTTCGGCGGCTGCGGCGGCGGTATGGCCGTTTCCTCGGCGATTGCGGATTTCGTATTCATGGAAAAGGATGCGAAGCTGTTTGTAAACGCGCCGAATGCGCTGGCCGGCAATGATGAGGCCAAGTGCGATACGTCCGCCGCGGCGTTCCAGAGCGGGGAAGCCGGGCTTGTGGACGCGGCGGGAACAGAGGAAGAGGTCCTGGAGCAGATCCGGGCGCTGGTTTCCATTCTCCCGGCCAACAATGAGGATGATATGTCATACGGCGAGTGCCAGGATGATTTAAACCGCGTTTGCGGGGGACTCGAAGGCTTTGCCGGTGATACGGCCGGAGCGCTGGCGGAGATTTCAGATGATTCCTTCTTCATGGAGTTTAAGAAGGAGTACGATCCGTCCATGGTGACTGGATTTATCCGTTTAAACGGAACGACCGTGGGCTGCGTCGCCAACCGCTCGCAGGTTCCGGGCGAAGACGGGGAGGCGAAGGAGCTTGAGGCTGTCATAAGCGCAAGGGGCTGCGAGAAGGCGGCGGATTTCGTGAGCTTTTGCGACGCGTTTGGCATCCCGGTTCTGACGCTTGTGAATGTCAAGGGCTATAAGAAGTCTGCCTGCACGGAGAAGAAGATTGCAAAGGCCGCCGGCCGTCTTACGTATGCATTTGCGAATGCGGGCGTGCCGAAGGTGACGGTGGTGATCGGCGAGGCGTTCGGCAGCGCGTATGTGACCATGAACAGCAAATCCATCGGCGCGGATATTGTATATGCGTGGCCGCAGGCGAAGATCGGCATGATGGACGCCCAGAGCGCGGTAAAGATCATGTACGCGGACGAGATTGGCGCTTCGGAGAATGCAGGCGCGCTGATTGCGGAAAAGGCGGCGGAATATGAGAAGCTCCAGTCGTCGGCCGAGGCGGCTGCAAAGAGGGGTTATGTGGATGATATTATTGAGGCGGCGGAGACGAGAAAGCGCGTGATCGCGGCGTTCGAGATGCTGTTCACAAAGAGAGAGGGACGTCCGTCTAAAAAGCATGGTACGGTCTAATAGATGAGGTGACGCATATATGAAACAGAAAATGAAAAAGGCATTGCTTGTATTGTGTATGGCAGTCTGCTTCCTGGCTCTTTCCGGCTGCAGCGCGGGTTCGGGCAATCCGGAGCCGATCCCGCCGGATGTTTCCAATACGATGATAAGCGGCGCGGAAGAGTATTTAAGGGAGTTTGCAGCTTTTGATGAAACAACGCTGCAGAGTAAGCTGGAGGATGCACAGTGGCAGAAGAACACGGTGATGGAGACAGCCCTTACCGCTTGGCAGAGCTCCATGACGGAATTAGGCGGGCTTGTATCGATTGATACCGAGAACGCGGTAGTAACGCGTCTGGATAAGCACAGCTATGAAGTGACTATGGAAGCCCAGTTTGAGAAGCGTCCTCTGACTTTTACCCTGACAGCAGAGGAACAGCTGGTTGGGAATGGCATAGCTTCCACTACTATGCTGGCGCCGACGGATCTGTTATTTGTCCCGTATTTTACGACGGGAGAGAAGCTGGCAAAGGCCGGCATGAATACCCTGATGGGCATGGGAACCGTGTTCCTGGTCCTGATCTTTATCAGCCTGATCATCGGCAGCTTTAAAAACATCAATAAATGGGAAGCATCCATGGCCGCAAAGAAGCAGGCGGCAGTTCCTGCTCCCGCGCCTGTACCTGCCCCCGCCCCGGCGGCTGTGGCGGCGATCAAACCGGAGCCGGCCGATATGCTTGCGCCGTCTGAGCCGGTCTGGGATATCCCTCTTCCCGGCGAAGAGGAGAATGCAGCAGACGATACGGAGCTGGTAGCAGTTATCACAGCCGCGATCGCAGCGGCTACAAGAGTTCCCGTAGAGGGGCTTGTCGTTCGTTCTATCAGGCGCCGGCCTGGTTCAAAATGGAAAAATGCTTAATAAGTTCAGGAGGAAAATCAGATGAAAAATTATACAATTACTGTAAATGGCACTGCATATGAAGTAACGGTTGAGGAAGGCTTTACAGGCGCGGCATCCGCAGCCCCGGCGCCCAGAGCGGCGGCTCCGGCTCCGAAGTCGGCGCCGGCCCCTGCAGCTCCCGCGGCGGCTCCGGCTCCCGCCCCTGCAGCTCCCGCCCCGGCCCCGGCTCCCGCCGCCCCCGCCGCCGGCTCCGTACCGGTTACGGCTCCCATGCCGGGCAAGATTCTGGGCGTTAAGCTCCAGGCAGGCGCGGCTGTTAAACGGGGCCAGGTGATCCTGATTCTCGAGGCCATGAAGATGGAGAACGAGATTGTGGCGCCTCAGGACGGAACCATTGCCAGCATTAATGTAGCGGTGGGCGACATGGTAGAGCCAGGCGCAACGCTCGCGACATTAAACTAATCAAACTGGCTGAATACGGGATAAAGGATTCCGTTTGGAGGGATTAATATGGAATATATAACGACAACCTTAGCCAATCTTCTTCAGCAGACAGCATTTTTAAATCTGACATTCGGCAACCTGGTGATGATATTAGTAGCTCTGATCTTTTTGTATCTTGCAATCCACAAAGAATTTGAGCCGCTTCTGCTGGTTCCGATCGCGTTCGGCATGCTGCTTGTGAATATCTATCCGGATATCATGAGGTCGATTGAGGACTCGTCCAACGGCGTTGGCGGTCTGCTGCACTATTTTTACCTGATGGATGAGTGGAGTATCCTGCCATCCCTGATTTTCATGGGCGTTGGCGCGATGACAGACTTCGGTCCCCTGATCGCGAACCCCAAGAGCTTCCTGCTCGGCGCGGCGGCTCAGTTCGGTATTTATGGCGCGTACTTCTTTGCGATTTTTATGGGATTTAATGATAAGGCGGCGGCGGCAATCTCCATTATCGGCGGCGCGGACGGCCCGACCTCCATTTTCCTGGCCGGAAAGCTGGGGCAGACGACCCTGATGGGGCCCATCGCGGTGGCGGCATACTCCTATATGGCGCTGGTTCCGATTATCCAGCCGCCGATTATGAAGCTGCTCACCACAGAGGAAGAGCGCAAGATTAAGATGGAACAGCTCCGTCCGGTGTCCAAGCTGGAGAAGATCCTGTTCCCCATTATTGTGACGATTGTGGTCTGCCTGATTCTTCCCACGACGGCTCCGCTTGTGGGTATGCTGATGTTAGGCAACCTGTTCCGCGAGTCAGGCGTGGTAAAGCAGCTCACAGAGACGGCTTCCAATGCCCTGATGTACATTGTGGTTATCCTGCTGGGTACGTCTGTGGGCGCGACCACCAGCGCAGAGGCATTCTTAAACTGGGATACGATTAAGATCGTCATCCTCGGCCTGGTTGCGTTTGGCCTTGGGACAGCGATGGGCGTGGTCTTTGGAAAGATGATGTGTGTGGCGACCCATGGCAAGGTGAACCCGCTTATCGGCTCTGCCGGCGTGTCGGCGGTTCCCATGGCGGCCCGCGTATCCCAGAAGGTGGGCGCGCAGGCGGATCCGACCAACTTCCTGCTGATGCATGCCATGGGCCCGAACGTGGCCGGCGTGATTGGCACGGCTGTGGCGGCCGGAACCTTCATGGCGATTTTCGGCGTGAAATAAACGTTTTACTTCAAAATATCAGGAGGTTATGTTAGAATGGCAAATATAGAGAAAAAGCCGGTTAAGATTGTGGAAACCGTCCTGCGCGACGCCCATCAGTCCTTAATCGCGACAAGGATGACAACGGATCAGATGCTGCCGATCATTGACAAGATGGATAAGGCCGGGTATTATGCGGTGGAGTGCTGGGGCGGCGCTACGTTTGACGCTTCCCTGCGTTTCTTAAAGGAAGATCCGTGGGAGAGGCTGAGAAAGCTGAGGGCCGGCTTTAAGAATACAAAGCTGCAGATGCTGTTCCGCGGCCAGAATATTCTGGGATATAACCACTATGCGGACGATGTGGTGGAGTATTTTGTCCAGAAATCCATCGCGAACGGCATTGACATCATCCGTATTTTTGACTGCCTGAACGATATCCGCAATTTACAGACAGCGGTGAAGGCGGCGAATAAGGAGAAAGGCCACGCACAGATAGCATTAAGCTATACGCTGGGCGATGCGTATACGCTGGATTACTGGAAGGATATTGCGAAGAAGATCGAGGAGATGGGCGCGGATTCCTTATGTATCAAGGATATGGCCGGCCTTCTGACCCCGTATCACGCGCAGGAGCTGGTGGAGGCGCTTAAGGCTTCCGTGAAGCTTCCGATTGACATCCATACGCACTACACCTCCGGCGTGGGTTCCATGACGTATTTAAAGGCCGTGGAGGCGGGCTGCGATATCATCGATACCGCCATGTCCCCCTTTGCCCTTGGCACCAGCCAGCCGGCGACAGAGGTGATGGCGGAGACGTTCAGCGGAACGCCGTTTGACACGGGTCTGGATAAGGACGTCCTGGCTGAGATCGCCGACTATTTCCGTCCCCTGCGCGAGGAGGCGTTAAAGAGCGGCCTCATGAATACCAAGGTGCTGGGCGTGGATATCAACACGCTGCGCTACCAGGTGCCGGGCGGCATGCTGTCCAACCTGGTTTCCCAGCTCAAGGAGGCGCACGCGGAGGATAAGTATTACGATGTGCTGCGCGAGATCCCGAGAGTCCGCAAGGATTTCGGCGAGCCGCCGTTAGTTACCCCGTCCTCCCAGATCGTTGGCACGCAGGCCGTGCTGAACGTTCTCATGGGACAGCGGTATAAGATGTTTACCAAGGAGTCCAAAAAGCTCCTGATGGGCGAATTCGGGCAGACCGTTAAGCCCTTTGATCCCGAGGTGCAGAAAAAGGCGATCGGGAACGCGACGCCGATCACCTGCCGTCCGGCGGATCTGATCGAGCCGCAGCTTCAGAAGCTGGAGGCGGAGATGTCCCAGTGGAAGCAGCAGGATGAGGATGTGCTGTCCTATGCCCTGTTCCCGCAGGTGGCGAAGGAATTCTTCGAGTACCGCCAGGCGCAGAGGACGGGGATCGATCTCGGAAAGGCGGATCGGCTGAATAAGGCTTATCCGGTGTAAGGAGCGATCGTTTATGGCTTTTCCCGCGGGTGGGCGGGCGTATGGGGAGTTTGCTTCCTGTGCGCCGCCCGCTGCGGCGGGGCGCTCTGTGATTGTGAGAGAGAAGCAGATTTTTTCAATGAGGTCAGATAGAATAAAAGCACAGGAAAGTGGAATCGTTTCTGGAAGGAGGCTTTTTTGCTGAAATTAGAAATAAAAATGGATGAAGAAAAGATACGTGAGGAAAAGAAATACCGTGTTGAGAGCATCTATCAGGCATTGGGGCAGGCTTTTTCCAGATATGAACTGAACCAGTTGCGGGGCGCTGACGGAACGATGTGCTTTACTGGCAATGGGAACCCAAAAGATTATGGGGCTTTTGGCAGTATTATTACATCTTTGCGGGAAAAAGCATGGTTTATGGATTATGTGACAAAATGGATGTGGTACAACAGCGATGACGGGGAAAATGAAGATGATTATGTTGTAGAAGATGTCCTGTACCATTATACAAAGAGATTAAGTGTGGCATAATGGCAAAGAGAGAAGCAAAACATTATAAAGCATTGTACTTTGACCTTCGGGTAAAGGATTTAAAGGAGCATTTTTCAGAAACCAATCCAAACGGCGCATATGGAAAGATACGGGATTACCTTCTTGGAAAGGACTTTTCGCATGAGCAGTATTCAGGTTATCATTCCAAATATAAGACGACGGATTTGGAGATTTTTGACTTGATCCGGGAAATGAGCAGGGAACTGTCATGGCTTTCTGCCTGCTTGAACCATTTTGAAGTCACAAATATAGGTGCAAACCATGATTTGATGCATCTATTTGAGGAAGCCGTACCAGAGCCGGAAACTTTATAAAAACAAGGAAGAATTTCGCCACTAACTAAAAGGTGGTGATTTTTTTTAGATGTATTCACAAAATCAGGCACAGCGAGATTTCGAGAGTACATTAAGCCCAAAAGTAGGCGTTGATGGAATGGAGGAGAAAACAAGATGAGCTTTGGACAAGAAGCGTTTAATATCATGATGAGCCTGATTTCCTCAGCAATCTATGATGCCGGGCGCGGCGGATGGGATCGGTTTACGGCAAAGAGCCCCCTGGAGAAGAACAGGAATGCCCGGCAGGAGGTGATGGACGAACTGGGGCATGAACTGAATTTGAAGCTGGATTCGTTCATGAAGCGCCATGAGGAATACCTCTTTTTAGATTCAGACTGGTTCTGCAATTTCCTGAAGTACCAGAATCCGTTGAATGCGATCATGGAATCGATCACAGGCGATGTCAGCAAGGATACCGCTCTTTCTCCGGAACGCGTGATGGACAGGCTTGTGTGCGATACGGAAAGAGCAGCGGCAGAGACGGGGCGGCGGCTTGGCTCCATGGACAAGTCGGTTGTGAGGGAATTGTACCAGTTATTGGCGGATACGATTCGGGATACGTTAAACGGGCAGATGGATTTGGCGCTGAGGTTTGGCCTGAATGAGATAAGACAGGACATCCGGCAGGCAAATGAAGCGCACAATGCCGGAACGGAGCGCATGGCCCAGGGCAGAAAAACCGCTTTTTCAGAGAAACATTACGCATATCCCGTTCCGCATATCAGACGTTACTGCCAGAGCCTCGAAAAACCGCTGGCCGGGGAAGGCGGGCGCGCGGATGGTTTTCAGTTGGCGGACATTTGCCGGAACCATCCGTTTGTCGTCCTATTGGGGGAAGCCGGAAACGGGAAGTCTACGGAGCTTTTGTGGGTCGCCGCGCGCTTTGGCGCGGATCCCGCTCTGCCGAGGCCGGTTTTGCTGACATTAAAAACATATATGGACGAAACGATCGAAAAACTGGCTGAAAAACAGGGATGCTTCATTGAAGAAGAGCAGGAGCTGTTTTTTCTGATCGACGGGTTTGATGAGATTTCAGGCGGGAACAGACAAAACTTTTTAAAGCAGTTGACCGTTTACCATGAGCAGAGGCCAAAGGCGAGGTTTCTGGTATCGGCGAGAAATCATTTTTACCGCCAGGGTATGTTAGGGGATTTTTTTGAAACGGTATGGATGGAACCTCTCGGATTTGAGGATGCCATTGCCTTTGTCAGGGAATGCGGGATCGATGACGGGATTTTTTTAGATGAGATCGATCAACATCATCTGAGGGAGCTGCTGCGGATCCCGTTTTACCTGACGGAGCTGTGCGTGATGTATCAGGAAAAAGGGAGCCTGCCGGACCGGAATCAGTTGATGCGGGAATTGATAGAACATAAGTTTGCTGAGGATTCAAAAAAATTTCGGATGACAATGGCCGGGGATCTGTCGGAACAGAAATTCACCCTGTTTTCCGGGCTCGAAAGGATAGCGGCGGCGATGCATGCGATGGACTGCCGCTGTCTGCCGGAGAAGGATTACCGGGCGCTTATTCCTGATGAGAAGGATCGGAAGCTTTTAAGCTACAGCGGGATTTGGAAGCTGCAGGAGGGCGGCTGGCAGTTTACCCATAATAATTTCGCTGAATACCTTGCGGCGGAGTATCTTTCGCAGCGCCCGGCCGGCGAGGTGAAAAAGCTTGTATCAGCGGGCTGTCCGGAGCTGGGGATTTGCGGGAACTGGCATCATGTGCTGTCCTATTTACTTTTGACGGATCATACAGAGATCGGGGAATGGCTCCTGGAAGAGGATTTTACCTTATTTTTGGATGTGGACATAAACCGGATTCCGGCCTCCAGGCGTTCTAAGATCCTGCGCAGGGAGTGGGAGCGGCTAAAGAGCGGTTATGAATGGATCACCATGCAGCGCTACAGGCCCGGAGACTTGATGCGGTTTGGCGTGAATTATCTGGAAATCGGGATGTTTCTTGAGGAAATCAGGAACCCCGCGGATGTCATCGCAATGCAGAATGCGATTCTTGCGCTGAGCTACTGCCCGAATCTGTTCGGACGGGATGACGAGGCGCGGGATACGCTGATGGAGGTATGCCGCAGCCCGCAGGAAGAGGCGTATGCGCATGAGCGCGCGATCCTTGCGCTTCTGGAACTGGATTTGATGGGGGAGGACGGGCTGGAAACGTTGATGGCCATTTTTCAGGATACGGATTCCGCGGAGGTCCGCTATGCATTGTACCGAAGCATACAGGTCATGGGAAAGGCGGATGCGTATATCGGTTTTTTGACCGGCGGGCTGGGATATGTCTGCGGCGGTAAAGGGAGATTGGGGAATGAATCATTTGAGCTTCACTATGCGCTGATGGAGGTGGAGGAACCGTCCGCGTCCCTGGAGATCCTCCGGGTATTGACAGAGCACAGGGAGTATTTCCATATCTATCACATAGATCAGGTGGTGGAACATATTTTTTCAGGATTTACGGACAGGGAGGAGCGGTTTACAGGCGATGAATGGAACCTGCTGGCAGCGTTTTATGAGGCAGTCTCTTCCCGCGGCCTGCACAAGCTGGAGGATGTGGTTTTAAATTATTTTTCGTCTGCGGGGCAGAGGGCCGCGTTATGTGAGTATGAACTGAAGCGTATCGCAGAGGGCCGGCGCTCCTGGATTTACATAAGGCGGCTGATGGATGGCGCGGCCGCCGGATGGGCGCTTGAACGGTATAAAAACGGGGGGCTGGAGGATGCGCAGATAAGGGAATGCCTGTATTTTATGGGCAGGGACAATGAGGTGTTTCGCGAGCTGAGGGCATTATACAGTGAAAAGACGGGCATTCAGCTAGAGGACAGGCCATGGATTGATTATAATGCGCTTTTAAGGCAGGGAAAAGCGAAGTATCAGAGCGCGATCACGTGTAAGGAGATGTACCTTTCTCTGCTGGACGAGCTGATCGGTTTATACGGGAAGGAAGATCTGACGGAGAAGGATCTGGAGGAAGGACATATTGAGGAGGATCAGAACCGATATGATTTAATGGATATACGGTTTGACTATGTACGCCGCAGCGGCGCGGGGACGGTGCAGGAGTGGAAAATGTGCGTGGAGCGGGAGTGGGAGGATGTTCAGGGATATCTGCTGCTCGACTGGCTTTATGCGCATGAAAATGAAAAAACGGATGTTCCCGCTGCGATCGGGGCGGCGGCCAGGGCGTATTTTGACAGAAATATAACCGATGTGGATCTTTCCCGGGCAGTCAGATGGGAGACGGATGAGACGCGCCGGATCACGGAGCGGCGGGCGCAGAGGATTCTCTATTTTGCGTGGGCATTTGATTTCCCAATGGAGAAACAAAGGGCGGAAGGGATACTGGCCTGCGCATGGTTTCTGGAGGAAGAGCGGATACGGACGCTGCTGGAACGGTATTTTACCAAAGAGGAGTTAATCGTTCTTGTGCGGGAGAACATGCTCCATCATGCGCTGAAAGGGGATGACCTGAGCCTGCACCTGCGGTATTGCAAGGAGTTCAGGATCCGTGAATGCGCGGAGCGCATACGGGAAATTGCGGTGGATGATTCGCGGTCGGAATGGGTGAGGAGAAGGGCAATTGAATATTTTTATCGGGTTATTGGGGCGGAGGAAACGTGCCAGGCGATCCTTCCCTTCCTGGACGGCAGGCTGTTTGTGGATACGGTTTCCAAGACAGCGGAGTATGAGCCGGAGGGGCTTGCGGATTTGCTCTGGGAGTATGCGCAGAGGAAGGAGGACGCCAGGGAGGTTTGTTATAAATACCTGATCCAATTGCAGGATAAGCGGGGATTGAGGGCTTACCGCGAAATGCTGGAAGAGAGGCGGAGAATCGAAAAGGATTTGACAGGCAACGGGCTTTTGAACGGCATTGCGGCGATCCGGAAGGAGGAATTGTGGGAGGAGGTGTTTCAACTGGTTGAGCTGTGGTGTCAGCCGGATTTTGAGGATGCGGAGTTTGGAGGGCTTGCCCGTGTATTGGGGCTCGCATGCTCCAGGATAGCGGGGAGCGGAGCGCGTGGATATGAGGCGGTAAAGGCTATGCTTGGGGAGCGGATGAAGGAGGAGCCGGAATTTTATAAGAAGGCGCAGTTGAGGCACTGGATGACGGAGGCGGAAGGAAGCTACAGGCAGAGCGTTCAGCGGAAATGGTCAGTGGATGAGGTGAAGAGGTATATGGTTTAGGGCATGTTTCAAATACGCTCCAGTACAGTGTTTCATAAATAAAGGGCGCTGAATTTACCGTCATTTACGCAATGCTGTACCCGAGGGGGATTTGTGTAAAATAAGGGGAGAGGCGGCTCTCCTCTTATGATCCGGATATTTATTTATAGTTTTATGGTGATTGTTGAAGCGAATGTAAGGCTTTGCTATTTCAGTTTGGAAAAATTAATTGCCAGATCATCAAAAACAGTTGCTTTGACTGTATCGGCAAAGGAATAAATGACCGGCGCAGCGGCCTGCTCCATGTCATAAGTCAGAACGCTCTGCCTGGCTGGATCAACAATCTAAATATTTTAGAAGAGCTGTGAGTGTGTAATTAATTTTGTGTCTTTGAACTTTGCTCCATGGTAGATTTTTGCCCTCTGGAAACATCAAAGAATCCAGTATTTATAAGGGCTTGTGGGCTCTGCGTTGTGGAGGGAGCAGTTGTCCGGCATGCGGGACAGTATCGTGTTTATTGATGAGGGAAATGAGTTTGTCCGATCCGATGATTTTGCCAGGGAGATTCAGAAAACCGATGATTATTATGTGATTATATCCAGGGAAAGCCTCCCTTCGCTGCCCTATAGTGTGGATGAGATATATGGGATCCGGACTTCCGGAAAATACGGGACGCTGAGACAGAGTTACCGTGAATTTTACAGGATTTACGGGACTGATGAGCGAAGCGTGAAATAAAACCAGACAGGATACTTACAGAAGACAGCAACTCAGGTTATCAGTTTTTCGCTTCTGTATGTAAGGAGCATCATCTGAAATGTGATGCGGCAAATGGGAAATCGAATATATTTCACTGTCTGAATACGAATCAAAATGAAAGTATTCTTGTGATCGCGGATGGCGCTGCATTTGGCCCCGAAATGGACAGGGTGATGCGTCTGATAGAGGTAAAAGAAGATGCGGCATTATATCTGCCGGAATCTTTTGAATGGCTTATATGATCGTCCGGGATTTTAAAAGATAATGAAATCGGACTTATGTTAGAAGATTTGTAGGTCTGGATTTTCTGATAACAGTTTCGATAACATGAACGGCTGTCTTTTATGCACAGTTCCGAAATATGGGAATAAATACAGCAAACCATATCACAGGCGCTTCGTAGAATAACGTAATCTAAGAAATATCATTCATTATACTACGGTTTTCCCCTGATTTCAATAGCAGTTTCTCTCAAAAATGTTTTAAAATTCTATAAATATTCTTTGTGAATTTCTTAATTAATACTTATCAAAAAATAAATCAGATAATTGTACAAATTTTGACACAGTTCCCTTTCGTAGATTACGTTATTCTACGAAATCCGGGAGGTTTCTATGTGGTATGTGCTGGAATGCCGGCGCGGGCGGGAAGAGCGGATGCTCGACGCCTGCCGCAGGCAGTTATCCCATGAGGCGCTGGAAGATGCCTTTGTATTCCGCTGCGAGCGCTTCTGGCGTTCGGACGGGGCGTGGAGGCGGGTGGAACGGGACATGTTCCCCGGCTACGTCTTTTTGCAGAGCGCCAGGCCGGACATGTTGCTGGAAGAGCTGGATCAGTACCGGGAAGTCTTCCACATATTGGCGGAACCGGGGTATATGATTCCGGTTTATGAGGAGGAGGAAGCCTCCCTGCGCGAACTCTGCGGGGCGCGGCATGTCCTTCCCGTATCGTACGGCTACCGGGATCGGGAGGCCGGGAGGGACTGTATCACGCGGGGCCCCTTAAAGGGGCGGGAAAAGCGTCTCCTGCGGCTCGACTGGCACCGCAGGTTTGCGCAGATCGAGGTTTCGCTGGCGCGCCGGAAGGCGGTTATCTGGGCCGGGATCGGGCTGGACGAAGAAGCGCTTTCCGTGTGACGGGGAAAAGGGCCCGGGAGATATAACCGAAGTATAACAATACAATACAGACACAACGGTATAAGACAGGCTGTACAGCTATGGAGGCATGCAGGCTGGCTGTATCTGCATATGGATTTTTGGATAGTCGGCGGGTTTATGTACTTAAGCATGGCTGATTCCCGTGGAGGCAACGATCCGGGGGGCAGGCCGGCCCGGTGCCGGGGACTGCCCATGGGATAAAATACGCCCTGGGAAGGAAAAATCTGCCGGAATCCAAAAAGGCGGCGGCCCTGGGGACAGAAATTCTGCGGGGATGGCGGAGCCTGCGTTTTTTTATGTAAAGGTGTCTGTAAAGAGGCCGGAGATAATATACGCTGGGGCAGGGCATAAAAAAAGCTCCCCGGCGGAAAGAAACGCCAACCAGGCCATTCAGGCAATCGCCATACTGGCTGTGACACAGGAGGATACGATGTGGTATGTGATTCAGACGACAACCGGGAAAGAGGAGGAGCTGGTAGCAGGGATCCATGCGGTTCTGGCAGGAAAAGGTTACCGGGATTGTTTCGTGATCCGGGCGGAATGGCTGAAACGGCTGGGAGGGACGTGGCGGCTTAAGGTATGCCCGCTCTTCCCGGGGTATGTATTTATGGAAACAGACGATCCGGGGCGCATATTCCAGGGGTTAAAGCAGGTGCCGAAATTTTCAAAAATCCTTGGAAACGGCGCGTTTGAATTTACAGCCGTGGAGGAAGAGGAACGGCGGCTCCTGGAGCGGCTTTGCGGGATGGGGAACGAAAAAGAGGGGAAGGGAAAGCAGGGAAGCCGCGGGAATCCGGAGAACCGGGAGGCAGGGCAGAGGTGGGTGGTGAGGCTCACCGAAGCGTCGGTGGAGGAAGACGGCACAGTGACCTTTGGAAAAGGGCCGCTTACCGAGCTGAAAGATTTCACAGAATTGAAAAAGGAAATAGAAGAAATAAACGAAATAAAAGGAACAGAACAGACAGACGGGAAGCCCGCAAAATCCGGGCAGGCAGGCGGGGGAAAAATCCGGGCGGTCCTTCACAAACGGTATGCGGTCGCAGACATCCGCCTCCTTGGGAAGGAGAGGACACTGATGCTTGGGATCCGTTTAAAAAAGGATCAGGGGCATATCATATAACAGGCAAAAAGCACGGATTGCGCGAAAACACAGGGGAGCCGGGACAGACGGGCTCTTTTTTGTTGGGAATTTTATCTGAAAACAGGCTGGAATGAAAACAGGCTGGAATGAAAACAGGCTGGAATGAAAACAGGCTGGAATGAAAACAGGCTGGAATGAAAACAGGCTGGAATGAAAACGGGTTGGAATGAAAATGGGTTGGAACGAAATGCATTCCCGGAACCTCGCCGGGCCTGATTTTGTGTACATCCCGCGAAATATCGGCCGCAAAGGCAGGCGTGGCGGGAATCCGGGAGTACAGGCACACCGAAGGAAAAAGGGGGAAATGAACATGGATATAAACAGGAAGGCAGGGGGGCGCGGTTTGAGCTCCGATCCGCGGTTTAAAGGCATCCGGCCGTT
>NZ_CALPCY010000016.1:0-89675 GCF_943193115.1 Otoolea muris | reverse complement strand
GGTGGTTTTGTCAATAAAATTCAGGTGGTTCGGCTAAGTGTGGCGAAAATTCATCGTCACGTTTTCGAGAATCCGGGTTAAACCCGGTGGCGGACTACCTGCCCATCAGCAGGATAGAAAACGGCGTCATCTACACGAAAGACCACCGGTATGTGAAGGTGGTGGAGGTGATCCCCATCAACTTCCTGCTCCGCAGCGCCAGGGAACAGAGGAGCATCATCTATTCCTTTGTTTCCTATTTAAAGATAAGCCCGGTAAAACTCCAGTTCAAGGTGCTGACCCGCCGTGCGGATATCGGGCGCCACATGGAGACGGTGCGCCGGGAGATGGCCCAGGAGACCAACGGACAGTGCCGGCTGATGCAGGAGGATTACCTGCAGTTCATCCAGCAGATCTGTTCCCGCGAGGCGGTCACGCGCCGGTTCTTCCTGGTCTTTGAATACGAGCCCTGGAGCAATGCAAGGCGCACGGACGAGGAAGGGGAAGCCATCGGCTCCCTGCAGTCCGCCGTCCACACCGCCTCCAATTACCTGCGCCAGTGCGGGAATGAAGTGGTGCTGCCGGACAACGAGGACGAGTTCACCATAGACGTGCTCTATAACCTCCTGTGCCGGAATGAGAGCGCTACTAAGCCCCTCCCCGTCCGGGCAAAAGAGGTGGTGGCGCAGTACCTGGCAAACGGGAGGGAGGCGGAGATCGACCATATCCCTGCCGGGGAGTTCATCGCCCCCACAGGCATTGACTTCACCCACGGGCGCTACATCTGCATTGACGGGCTTTATTTCGCCTACCTGCTGATCCCCTCGGACGGCTATAAGACCCATGTGCCGGCCGGCTGGCTCAGCCTGATGGTCAATGCCGGGGACGGGATCGACCTGGACATGTTCCTCTCCCGCCAGCCCAAGGAGCGCATCATCCAGAAGGTGGGCCAGCAGCTCCGCATCAACCGCTCCCGGATCAAGGACGCCAGCGATACCAACACGGATTTTGACGATATCGACAGCGCCATCCGCAGCGGCTACTTTTTGAAGGAAGGGCTTGCCAACAACGAGGATTTTTATTTTATGAACCTGTTGGTCACCATTACGGCCCCCAATGAAGAGGACCTGGAATGGAAGGTCAGCGAGATGAAGAAGCTCCTGCTCTCCCAGGACATGCGGGTCTCCACCTGCCACTTCCGGGAAGAACAGGCATTCCTGACCGCCCTGCCCCTGGTATCCGTGGAAAAGGGGCTGTATGAGCGCAGCAAACGCAACCTCCTTACCGGGGGCGCCGCAAGCTGCTACCCCTTCACCAGCTATGAGATGTGCGATGACAACGGTATCCTGTTAGGTGTGAACAAATACAACAGTTCCTTAATTATTGTGGATATCTTCAATTCTGCTGTCTACAAAAACGCAAACATGGCGATCCTGGGCACTTCCGGTGCGGGCAAGACCTTCACCATGCAGCTCATGGCCCTGCGGATGCGGCGCAAGGGAATCCCCATTTTCATCATTGCCCCGCTAAAAGGGCATGAGTTCCACCGGGCCTGCGCCAATGTGGGCGGCGAGTTCATCCAGGTCTCCCCGGCAAGCCCCCACTGTATCAATGTGATGGAGATCCGGCAGGTGGACCGCACCGTCAACGAACTGCTGGACGGCCCCGACATCCAGCTCTCGGAACTGGCGGAGAAGATCCAGCGGCTCCATATCTTTTTCAGCCTGCTGATCCCGGACATGAACCATGAGGAGCGCCAGCTTTTGGACGAGGCCCTGATCCATACCTACAACAAGAAGGGCATCACCCATGACAACGCTTCCCTGGCAGACCCCCAAAACCCGGAACGATACCGGGAAATGCCGGTACTGGGCGACCTCTACGAGATTTTAAAGAAATCAGCTGCTACAAAACGGCTGGCAAATATCCTGAACCGACTGGTGAACGGCTCCGCCAGCACCTTCAACCAGCAGACCAACGTGTCCCTGGATAACAAATATACCGTGCTGGATATCTCTTCCCTGACCGGGGACCTGCTGACCGTGGGGATGTTCGTGGCACTGGATTTTGTCTGGGACCGGGCAAAGGAAGACCGTACCGAGGAAAAGACCATTTTCATTGACGAGTGCTGGCAGCTTTTATCCGGCGCCGGCGCCACGGGTACACGCCTTGCCGGGGACTTCGTGCTGGAGATTTTCAAAACCATCCGGGGCTATGGCGGCTCCGCCGTCTGTGCCAGCCAGGACTTAAATGACTTCTTTAACCTGGATGAAGGGCGGTTCGGGAAGGGCATCATTAACAACTCCAAGACCAAGATCATCCTGAACCTGGAGGATGACGAGGCCATGCGTGTGCAGAGCGCCCTCCACCTCTCCGATGCGGAGGTCATGGAGGTCACCCACTTTGAACGGGGCAACGGCCTGATCAGCACCAACAACAATAACATCATGGTGGAGTTCAAGGCGAGCCCCCTGGAGAAAGACCTGATCACCACGGACCGGAGGGAGTTAAAGGATATCGTGGAACGGATGCGCCGGCAGAGTGAAGCCGGATAAGGGAACGGATTACGCACCGTATACGCATATATTACACAATCCCTTTTCCCATACGTCCGTTATACGCACAGATTACGCATTTACAGAAAGGAAGGTGGCGCCAGTGAAGACCAGGGCAGACCTGTATGGCGGGGAAGCCACGCAACTGCTCCGGATCATATCCATGTATCCGGGGCTGACAGAAAAACAATTATGCCGGTTCTACCCTGGCCGGGAGGATGTCACCAGAAACCTGCTCTCCCACCTGGCCAGGCAGGGGCGCACCCGGCAGGCAGACACCGGTGGATATTTTCCATACGGAAACCAAAAGGCGGAAACTGATCCCGGCATGGTGCGGGCGGCATGGGTACTGCTTGATTTTATTGACAGGGCGGACTACCACTCGTGCAGTGAGTTCCCCGTAAAGATTGCCTTTTTCTCAGGTGGCGAACTGTATGAGATCGTCCATGCGGCGGCCGGGCAGGAGGCGCTTGTCACCCACGCCCTGCGCCAGAGCCGTGACAGCGGCGGCCGCCGTATCGTACTGGTGGATGAGCCTGGGCAGATCCCCCTGCTGGAATTTCCGGGGATAACCGGATTCTGTACCGTGGATGGAAGCGGGAATGTAAGTTACTACAAAAAATCAACATAAAACAATCCATGCCCTGACCGCTATATTGCAGGGCAGCTATATTACAACATCCAAAGGAGGGATGTAATTGGACCGAAAGATTATCTCACGCCGGATCGCAGATATCCAGAACAATTTATCACGGCTGAACAACAACATCTGCGCCATGGATTCCCTGGATATCCAGAGGTATCCCGAAAACTATGAAACTATGTCAACCGAAGCCGCTTTAAGAGCGGAAGGGATCGCCTGCCAGCTCAGAAATCTCCTTTACGCTTCCACCTCTGTCCCCAAGGCAGAGTACCTTGTGAAAGCCGGGGAAGTGCATGGCATTGAGATCAGCTATGAAAACGGCATCCTGGAGGTAGCCCTTCCACGGCTGCTCCCAAAGAAAAAAATGCGCCAGAGCAGCCTGTTCCTGCTTGATCCGCTCCACGCAACACTGGGACAGTACGCAAAAGAACATCCCATGCCACACTTCCGGGAATGTGTGGTCTGCATCTCCCATGTGTATGACCATGAACTGCCGGACTGGTGCCTGCTGGACTATGACAACCTGCAGCAGAAACAGATCCTGGACACCATCGCCCTGTATGTGATGGCGGATGACAGCGGGCTTTTATGTGACGCCTACAATACCACGGAGCTTGGGGATAAGGACGGCACCCGTATCTATATCATGGAGAAAAGCCGCTTTACAGGATGGCTCTCCGGACGGGAAAAGGAGCTGAAATCCATATCGGATTTTTAATGGTTTTGGCACCATTTTCACCCCATACAGCCAGAATGGGAAAAAATATTGTATTTATTGGACTTTATCTGCGGCTGACAGAGTTTTATTTACCGAAGTCTTTAGCCGCCCCGGTACAAAACCGGAAAAGGAGGTGATCTTTTTATGTCCGATAAGGGCACATTCCCCAGGCAGGACACATTAGGCTTTTGCCTGCTCGAACTGGCCGCCATCTGCGGTGAGTTCCCGGCCAGCCTCCTCCCCCGCATCCCCGGCAGTCCCAGTTATAAGGAGGCGGTCATAACTTCGCTGAAAAAGGAGGGCCTGCTCCGGGTATTCTACAAAGACAGGCTGCGTGGTTTCCGTCTGGGACGACGGGCAAAAGGCAGGCTCCTGGCAGAGAACCCCGAACGGTTTTCTTTTTACCTTACCGGGGACACGGATACCAACCGGATCAGAAGCGAAGTAACGAGAAGGATGCGGCTGCACCGGACAGCGGAGACCTATGCCGCCATGCTGAACGCAGGGGCCGCAGTTTTCCGTGATGAAAAGCCCCCTGTTTTTTTACCGGAGGCTGTACCGGTGCCTGTCCTGAAATCCCCTGCCTTTTATGGCTCCCGTGAAATCAAAGAAATGGGGATCGATATGGTAAAGATCCGAAGCTCCCGGATGATTGGCGTGCTCCTTACCCCGTCCGGCATCTTCCTTGCCTATAACAGCGGACCATATACAGCAAAATGGGACTACCGGGCAGAACAGCGGGCGCAGGTTCTCCTGAAAATGGTCCTCTGCCACCAGCGGATGGCCCTGCAATACGCCCGAACGGAGGCTGCCGGCCTGCTGTTTAGCGACACGCTGGAGCCTTTTTATCAGATTATGTCAGAGAGTGACAGCCATACCCGCTGTTTCTTCCTTCTGGACGGGAACTATGAACATTTTTATTACCTGACCAATGACCATTACGGGGATACGCTGCTGAAACTTTTGTGCAGCCCGGAAAAGATAACGGAACTGAACCGCATGCTGATGCAGGGGCTTTCCCCAAAGGACGCAGGGCTTCCCATAGAACATGACGCCCTGGACGGGGACGGCAGCCCGGTGCTGTTCGGCTATTTCCTGGACATCCCCCGCATCAACCGTTTCCACACGGCGCTCCAGCTGCAGGAACGGACGGGAACCCTGGTCTGTTTTGACTTCCAGAAGGAAGTTCTCCACCGCTTCTGCGGCAGACAGGTGGAGTTTTCCACCATCAGCTTTGAAAAATTTGAAAGGAGGTTTTTCCCATAGACAAGAAAAAATTACTGAAAGGGCTGGTGACTGCCCCCATTGCCATCCTTGCCGTCCTGTATGCGGGCGGCTACCTGGGGCAGTTCATCGGCAACTACGCCCTCTGGAAACAGAGGGGCGGCTATCCGGGGGATGGCACTTCCCCCCTGCCCGCATCCCCCGGCCTGTCCGCCTGCCTCCGCGCGGCGGTACACCCGCCATACGGGATCTACGGGATATTTATCTGTATCGGGCTGCTGGCCGTACTGCTCCTTTTCGTCATGCGGATCGGGTACAGCGATACCGGGGAATATGACGAGGACCGGAATTTCACCTACTCTGCCAAAGGAACCTACGGCACCTCCGGCTGGATGAGCCGGAAGGAGATGGCCGGCGTCCTGGAACTGGTGGCTGACCTGCGCCGGTATCAGGGGATCGTCCTGGGGATGCTGGACAGGAAGGCGGTCTGCGTGCCGGAGAAAACCCGGCTCAACAGCAACCTGGCAGTCTACGGCGCCAGCGGCTCCATGAAGACACGCTCCTTCTGCATGAACCGGATTTTACAGGGGGTATCCCGCGGGGAATCCCTGGTCATCTGCGACCCGAAATCGGAGCTGTACGAAAAATCCAGCGAATACCTGCGTAACAAGGGCTATACAGTCCGTGTGTTCAACCTGGTCAATCCGGAAAACTCGGATTCCTGGAACTGCCTCAGTGAAGTGGAGGGGCAGGAACTGATGGCACAGCTTTTCGTGGACGTCATCATCAAAAATACCACAGGCGGCGGCAAAGGGGACCATTTCTGGGATTCCGCAGAAATGAACCTGTTAAAAGCGCTGGTGCTGTATGTGGATAAGGGCTATCCCCCGGAGAACCGGAACATGGGCCAGGTCTACCAGCTCATCACCTTAAACTCGGAAACCGCCCTGAACAGCCTGTTTGAAGTGCTTCCCATCAACCATCCGGCCAAGGCCCCTTACAGCCTTTTTAAGCAGGCGTCCGATTCCGTGCGGAGCGGCGTCATCATCGGCCTGGGGAGCCGCCTGCAGGTGTTCCAGTCCGAGCTGATCAAGAAGATCACCGCGCGGGATGAGATCGACCTGGAACTACTGGGCCAGAAGCCCTGCGCCTATTTCCTCGTGACCAGCGACCAGGACAGCACCTTTGACTTCCTGGCATCCCTGTTTTTGTCCTTTGTGTTCATCAAGTTAGTGCGGTATGCGGACAAAAACTGTGAGGGCGGCCGGCTCCCCGTGCCCGTCCATGTCTTAGGAGAGGAGCTGACCGCCTGCGGCACCATCCCGGACCTTTCCCGGCGCCTGAGCGTGATCCGCTCCCGGAACATCTCCATGTCCTGCGTGTTCCAGAACCTTGCCGGGCTGCAGAACCGGTATCCCTTAAATCTCTGGCAGGAGATTCTGGGGAATTGTGATGTCCAGCTCTTTTTAGGCTGTACTGATCCCCTGACAGCGGAGTTTGTGTCCTCCCGCACCGGGCTTGCCAGCGTGGCGGTCTCCAGCAAGTCCAAACAGTTAGGCACCTGGCGGATCTCCAACTACACGCCAGAATACCGGGAAACCAGCGGCGTGGGGAAACGCCCCGTGCTGACGCCGGATGAAGTGCTGCGCCTGCCCATTGACGAGGCGCTTATCATCATCCGGGGAAAGAAAACCTTAAAGGTGGACAAGATGGATTATTCCAAACACCCGGAATACCCCCTGCTGCGCTCCTGCAAGGCATCCGCCCACATCCCGGAGTGGAGGCGCCTGGAAATGGAGGCCGCTGCCGCACTGGAACCGGCGAAGTCGGCACCCCAAAAGCAGGCACCAAAACAGACAACGAAAGCAGCATCAAAGCCCGCCCCAAAAGCAGGAACAAAGCCTGGGGGAAAAGGGGCGGTGAAGGCACCTGGCGCACAGCAGAAAGCGCCGTCCCCTCCGGCATCCGGACCGGGAAAGGCTGCCCCTGCCGTATCTTCCGGCACGCCTGCCGGGATCGTATCTGCGGACAAGGATTCCATCATGTCCTGAAATACAACTGCTATAGAACGGCCCGTTTTGGGGCTGTGAAATAGAACAACAACACTATGGAGGTAAACACATGGCAAGAAAAAAAGAACTTATGGAACTGGAAAACCCTTCTATGGAAGGAAACAACCCTTTGGACGGAACGGGTACAGAGGCCGAAGCCTTCCCCGGAGAGGGCACGCCGCCTGAAGCGGACGGGGACGGCATGGACTTAAATGAGCTGCTTGGCAGCATGGATCAGGAACCGGCTGCCGCACCGGATCTGGCAGAAGGGGATCTCCCGGAACTTACAGAGGAAGAAATTTTTGGAGATGAACCGGAAAGTTTCGAGGGCACCGGCACCACGCATGGCGCTGACGGGGAAAACGATGCTTCCGGGGAAGCACAGCCGGAACAGGCAGCTTTATCAGAAACAGGCAGCGCCTCTGCAAAGACCAGACGCACCACCCGTAGAAAGAAAGAGGAACCCTCCGCAGAAATGGACGGGGATTCCCAAAAAGCAGAAACAGAAACGCCGGAGGGCATGGAAGCCGTAGCTGACAGCGTGCCCGATCCCCTGGCGGCCGCTGCTGATACCGATAAGAGCAGGCTGGCCGATGATGCCGCAGAGAAAGCGGAGGAAACCATTCCCCAGGAAGAAACAGAACCCACTGAATCCGGGCTGAAAGATACGCCTTTCCCCTCCGCTGAAGACACAGCCGGAACTGCGGTTCCCCCTGCAGCATCCCCCTCCCGCCGTACCGCCGCCAGAGGAAGGAAGGATGAGGCCCCGGTACTGACACTGGAGGTACGCGGGGAAGTGGAGACGGAAGAATCCCGCGGGGATGCCATCTGGCATGAGATCCACAATGCCTACCGTACCAGACGTATCCTTACCGGGCAGCTCGGCGGGATTGAGCAGACGGACAACGGCAAGACCATCACCATTGTAGACTATAAGGGCTTCCGGATCGTGATCCCCTTAAAGGAGATGATGATCAATGTAGGCCGCAGCCCTTCCGGGCAGGAATACGCAGAACTGATGCTGCGTCAGAACAAGATCCTCGGCAACATGCTGGGGGCGGAAATTGACTTTATCGTAAAAGGCATTGATTCCAAAACCCGCAGCGTGGTCGCCAGCCGGAAGGAAGCCATGCTCAGGAAACGGCAGACCTTCTATCTGGATACGGATGCGGCAGGCATGTACCGCATTTACGAGGGCCGCATTGCCCAGGCCCGTGTGATCGCCGTGGCAGAGAAGGTCATCCGGGTGGAGGTATTCGGGGTGGAGTGCTCCATCATGGCCCGCGACCTAGCCTGGGAGTGGATTGGGGATGCCCATGAGCGTTTTTCCGTGGGCGACCAGGTGCTTGTGCGCATCCTGAACGTGCGCCGTGACAGTCTGGAGGATATGGGCATTAAGGCTGACATCAAGAGCGTGTCCCAGAACACCAACCATGACAACCTGAAAAAATGCCGCATCCAGAGCAAGTATGCCGGCAAGGTCACGGACGTACATAAAGGCGTGGTCTATATCCGGCTGTCCAATGGCGTGAACGCTGTGGCCCACTCCTGCTATGACTACCGGACTCCCGGCAAGAAGGACGATGTGAGCTTTGCCGTCACCCGGATTGATGAAGAACGGGGTGTGGCTGTGGGGATCATTACACGGATTATCCGGCAGAATCTGTGATATTTTATATAAGACAAGGTCATTGTAACATTATTGTTTTTTGATAACTTAATGTTGCAATGACCTTCTTATACTTTATGATTACACTCACGGAATTATTACGGCATCCGAACCATTTCTTTTCATATCAATTCCCCATATATATTTTCCGTTATCATAGTGATAAACAATAACATTAGGGTCATGTTGAGAACTGAACCCTGCACCTAAAAAAAATGTAAAAGCTACTGATGATGAGATTACCATATGAATACATTGAATATCATATTTCTTAACGATTTCTCTTATTTTTGATAAAATTTGCTTTCGAAGATTTTCTGCTTGTGCATAATTTCCAATTATATCAAATTCTAAAGTTTGAAGTTGAAATCTAATAATATGACATTTCGTATCTGTGATAGAGGCTATCTCTATGTTTTTAATTTCTAATGATGTAGATATTGCAACAATCAAATTATTTGATTTACAACTTTTATTTTCTTCTTGTATCTCTCTAAAACTTGTTTCCCATTTTGTATCTGCAGAAGTATCCCACTCTTCAAAGTTTGCACTATTATTATGCGCTCTGTGAAACAAATGTATTTCTTGCTGATCCCCATACATATATCCGGCTCTAAAAACTAGCGGAGTATGAGCTATTCCATAGTAACTATGTATCCCTTTTGTAGCAGTAAAATCTTTTATTGCTGAATCCTGTTCTGTAATAATCTGATGAAGATCATTAGGGTAAGAATACCCTACAATGTCTAAATTCTCTTCCTTTATATAATATTCTTTTTTTACATTAGGAGATAGCGGAGCCATTCCGTGTGCTAATGATACATGACACAGAACATTCATTCGTTTCTTCCATGCAAATAATATTATAGATATTACCAATAAGACTCCAATTGGAAAACTTATTCTTTGTAAAGCCATCAAATATTTCTCGGGTACAAAAGCCACTATAGTATTATAAATTGCTGATACCTCTCCAATTTCTATTTTCTTTAAATTTTCACCTGTTCCAAGCGAAATTAAAAATAAAATAAGAAGTAGTGTAAAAATCAAATAATAATACTTTTTGTATAGTTTACATAATTGTTCCATTATTATCCCACTCTCCTACTTTCTGTATCTTTCTGTCTTCAGTCATCCATATTCCAGAACACATAGTTCCAATTATTATAAAAAATTGTTGGTTGAAATTATGCTGTCTCTTAGAGATATTTTTCCAGTTATTACAATCTATGAGTGATGGTATTGGTCTGCGTTGATTATGGGTATGCCATTCTCCCAAATAACTTTTCTTATATCCAGATTGTTCCCATAGCCTATCCATTATTTCTTGATGACCCGTTTCTTTACGAATGAATCTATATCGACCACAAATATCATCTATTTGCGGCCATGTTATATTTGTTATCCTAAGAGCACTTTCTGAGGAATCATAATATCCTATTATGATTCCTCCAGACTCCAGTTTGAATTGCCTCTGTTTCTGATAGTTGCTAATTTCTAATAAAATATTTTCTTCTATATAAATAGCCATGCTGGGGGTCTTGATTCTTAATCCTGTTTTTCTGAGCATATAGGGCACCTTTCATTTATGGGTATATTTTTCCTTGTGATACTGCAATAACTTTGACCGCTAATATGCTCATAATATTCTGAAACTTCAAACCCATTATTTATCAAATTATCTTCCGAGCCAATCCATGATATAAGAGTACTTTCCTTGCACTGTCCAGTCAAAACTTCCAATGACAAACGAACTGTTAGAAGTGCTGTTTGCTGGCTATCCAAAGCACTATATTCCACAAATGATCCAGCACATCCTGATAGACTCTTTTTAAAATTCTGACCTGGTGCAACAAGACTAGCTCTGAAAGGAACAAGATCACTAGAGATCAAATCTGTATACATACATCTCAAGCAGCCACCAGAGGAATTGTTTATTGCAATAACATGTCCACCAATACCATAAGGTTCATTAAAGCAGACAACAAATGGAACATTTACATTTTTATCATATAAAATTCTGTTAAGCTCTAGATTAACTGTTGGTTCGCCCAATGCTGAAATGATTAAATCATAGTTTTTTAGACGCTGTACATCTCGTATAAAGCTTTCTACACTACGGTCTATAAAATTCAATGAATCTATTTCGACATATGGATATTGCTTTTCCAAAAATTCCTTTACTAAATCTGCCTTATTTTTTCTCTTTGTGGCAACATCAAAGCCCAAAAGATGTCGGTATACATTTTCAACACTCAAAATGTCTTTGTCTAAAATATCAAGCTTGCAAATTCCTGATTGACAAAGATTACTAGCAACATAACTGCCTACTGAGCCGCAGCCTAATAAAAGAACCGATTTCTCAGCCAGATTTATATTTTCGCCACACCGCTTTAAAAGAAAATTATAATCTATGGGTCTGGTTGTCACAGGCGTAACTGTGCAATTAATCATTTTTTCTATTTTTCTAAATTGACTATTCTTACAGAAAATATGAAATGATACAATAATGTCCTGGTTTTCTGAAGGAATTGATAATATTAAAAACTGGTTAAATATACGTCTCTTTCTAGTCAGAAAAAGATTAAATGCTTTTTTCTGGCTACTTGTAATATTTTTTGTTATAAAATTTCTTAACCACTTCCAAGTATACATCTTTTGTATTGGTGGAATACAAAATGAACGCAATCGTATTAGCAGGCAATCAATATTTGATTTTCTTTCCAGAGACACTCCAAAATTATTTTTTAACAAGCACTCAGAATCCACAATATTCTCTGAAACAAGCAATCTGTTTTCGGCTCGAACTACTGATAAATTTTGATATTCTTTTCCCATACATGAAGAAAGATTTGTGTATAATATCATCTTTGATACTTCTGCCCAATAAGCATTAAATTCCCGCGCAACTTCTGTCTTGTATTCGTAACTTTCCGGATCAATACATAATATATCTACGGCTCTATCAAAAGCATCTAATAACATCTGATCTGGCATATCAGTCTGTATCAAGAGAGATGAATCATCAAAGAGACAAATCTTCCCTGCATTATCAACATGAGGATAAAACCGTTGTGCATTTTCTATACTGAAAATAGGAAACTCCAAAGGAAAATAGTTGGAGAAGTCTATTTTTAAAACTAATTTTTCATTTGGCAATACTATAGTTCCTTGAAATACTGTCGATTGTTTCGGCAGTATTTCAAAGAAAACATGTCTCTCATAATTTAGTTTACCTATAAGATTTTCTAACTGTGCGATTTCCATCATGCTGATTCAGACGTTCCTACATAGCTGCGATCTACAGCAGCAGGAAATGCCTCTCCAAAAATATCAATCATAAGTTGACAAACTTCTGACTTCTTGCTTTTCCCCTCTGCTTCTGTGAGTTTTGAATACATTGCAGAAATCTGGTTATAAAAATTATTCATTTGCTTGTTCGACATCTTTTCAAATAAATTATTTCCTGGTTGAACTGGTAATGATTGTGTTATTGTTCGATAAAAACATCCATCATCACTATCCCATGTAAGATTAAAAGCATTTTGGATATTATTAACTAATCTTTTCAGCGCCTTAAAATCATCATACGCCTTTTTATTTGTCAAAAAATCCTTTGAATAATACGGCGTAAAGTAACTACATGCTAATGCTGTCAGTGCAATCCCTGTTGGAGCATTATTCCCAGAAGTAATAAAATGCTGGTTCTTCCATTTTTTCATATAGCGTACAACACGCCTAAACTGCGCTCTATCATCTGAATCATCATATAATGAATTCAGATAATTTAATAACTCTTGCGGATCAGATAATTGCCAGATACGATATTCTTCTGTGGAATATTCCTTCCCTTTCGCAATGTACATTTGCTTGTCCGCATTATTGGCTGCATAAACCGCAAAATCGACATGATATATCGGTTCTTTGTCTTTTTGGTATGTAACAGTAACGCAAGACCTCCGTATCTTTACACTTTTTGTATGACCGTCTAAAGCATCCTTTACCCACTGCTTTACTTGAACCGGATCCGAATAATCATCATGGTCTATATCAAACTTCAAACCTACATCAATATCAAAATCCCCATCGTCTGGCTTGATCCCTGTCCCCATAGCATAACTTCCCTGATTAAAAGTTGTAAAAGATGCTGCTTTATCAGAAATATTCTTCCTCAGTTTATTTAATAGAATATCACGCTTATTGCGCAATTCTTGATTTTCTTCCGAAAGTTTAATTTTGTCGTGAAAAGTAAGAAATTCTGATTGAACATTTACCATATGTTTTGTTACCTCCTGCACATAAAATATATTGGCACTCGTTGCCGTTGTTTGCTAACAATCCAATCATATCATGCTTTTTCCAATATTTCAACATATTTTTTATCTGTATTCGTAATTTTTTCGCAAATAAAAGAAAAACATTCTTGATTATTTTGTTTTTTGTGGTATAATGATAGTGGAGGTATATACCATGTTTGAATATATAAGACTAAAAAACTTCAAATCTTTTGGAGATATAGAATTTAATCTTCTTGACAAAAAGGGAAATCCTAAAAGGTTGATTTTACTATATGGTGAAAATGGCATTGGCAAATCAAACTTAGCCTCTGCTTTTTTTATGTTATCTGAGACCTTGAGAACTATGGATGTTAGAGATATCATGCAATCAATCCTTTCTGAAGAACCGGATTCATTAAGCAATGAAGAATTTGCACGTTTTTTTAAAATGCGATATAAGGATATTGAAACATTGATTCGTGAGAATAAAATGGTTGCTTCTGAAGATTCCATGTCTATGGAATTCGGCTTCCGTATACATGAAAAGAGTGGTCGTTATTTATTAGAGACTAATGATTCCCAAATTATACATGAACGCTTAGAATACATTCTTACTAAAAATAAGGGGGTATACTTTGATATTACTCCAGAACAAATTACTATTAGTCCCAAAATATTTCTTGAAAAAAGTGCATATCAAGAAATTAAATTAGCTTGCTCTAAATACTGGGGAAAACATTCTCTGCTTTCTATTTTAATGCATGAATCTGAAGATAAAGCAGATGAATATATCAAGGAGCAATTAACCGACAATTTTGATTATATCATGGAATTTCTTTCTCGGATATCTTGTAAGGTCAAATTTGGCAGTCGTCAGGAAAGAGGTATTATTGGATTGCCACATGAAATATTTGGTGATTTTGATGAAGGTACTATTTCTAAAGAAGATGAAATTTTATTAGATAGAAGCGAAGCCATGCTAAACATCTTTTTCAAAAGTACAAATCGGGATATTAAAAAGGTATTTTACAAACGTACTGCTAAAGAAAATACTATTCACTATCAGCTAATGCAAACAAAGTTGATAGCTGGACATGAAAGATCAATAGAATTTTCTATGGAGTCAACGGGTACACAGTCCCTTTTACAATTACTGCCATTTATGCTTGTGGTCGTTAAAGGCTCTGTTGCAATAATTGACGAATTTGACACTGGTGTACATGATTTATTGGTACAGAGCCTTGTAAACTCTCTTTATGAAAATCTCTCAGGTCAGTTAATTATGACTACACATAATACCCTGCTTATGGAATCTGGACTTCCAAAGGAATGCATTTATGTGATAAATGAATTAGAAGATGGGGATAAAGAAATACAATGTATAACCTATTATGATAATAAAATTCATGTGAATACCAACATCAGAGATCAATACATGAGTGGAAAATATCAAGGCATCCCAGAACCAATAGCTATAAATTTTGTTTCACTTTTATCTACATTAGGTTTAAAGACTAACTAATAAGATTTTTCTTGAAAACTTGATAGTACAATCTCTTTTGCAGAAAATAGTAGAAAAATTGATGTCAGAGCGTTTGCGGAAGGATTCGAACCTTCGGTGCGTTGCTGCACACCACCTTAGCAGGGTGGCACCATAGACCACTCGGACACGCAAACGGAAAGTGGATGGGGCAGGACTCGAACCTGCGGTGTTTCTTTGTGACGGATTTACAGTCCGCTGCCCTCGCCACTAGGCATACCCATCCATGGGGTGACCAGGGGGAATCGATCTACGCTCCGCTCCGGTCGGCGCAGAACAGATGTCCCCCGGACATCTTGCGCCCCCATAAGCAGAGCCACAATCTGCCGGACTACCATTGTCCTATAGCCACAATAGCTCCTGTGGGGCTTGAACCCATCATTTCCGGCTTGAGAGGCCGGCGTCCTGACCTTTAGACCAAGGAGCCATAACGATCCCCATGGGACTTGAACCCAATACCTCCGGCTTGAAAGGCCGGTGTCCTGACCTTTAGACCAGGGGACCTTGCCGCAGGCATTTTCAGCCTGCGAATCAACAATGTTCTTTCTTTTCCATATCATGCTCCAATCTGCATCTGGGCCGCTGCATCTATGACCAGAATATCATCCAGTCGTACCTGCAGGACTGCCGCCAACACTACCAGATTATCTATGGTGGGCAGAGCTGCGCCCTGCTGCCACTTGTATATAGCCTGCGGTGTGGCAAAACCAAAAATATCCTGTAAATCCTTTACGGACAATCCTGCCTGCTTCCGCAGCCTGTTGATGTTCTGTCCTGTTCCCGTCATATCTATGGTTGGCAGATTTACCATGCCTTTCACCTCCTGTTATCAAAATTCAATATCCAGGCGGTCATGCTCCATATGGGACTCGGACCCATGGCCACTCGATTAAAAGTCGAGTGCTCTCCCATCTGAGCTAATGGAGCATAAAAAATACCGCCTACCTCATACAAGATAAGCGGTACACAAATCCATGTTCTGCTTCCGGCAGGATCTTTATAATCCTGCCTTCCGGATATCACACAGTTTTTCGCCGTTTCCTTACCTTACATGAGCGCATTTTAACCAGACTCTGTTCTTTTTCTTTACTGAACAGTGCCTCATAATGTTCGCTATGCAGATAATATGCGAAAACATTCGCTGCGAAATTAACTGTTGCCATGATTCTTTCCTTTCTGGACTCATCCGGTCCGCTTTGTTCTAACTGTAATCACTATAACACTAATTCTTGGAATTGTCATTATACCAGTAATATAATTTGTGGGGAGACCTCTATCCAACAAAATCTATCACATGATAAGACAAAAAATATATAATCATATTCCACCAGCTGTTTTAGATTATATAAATTATATGGTAACAATGCCATTAAGCTCTAACAAGTCCAAGCCACTGTTCCACTTCTTTCACAGAGACATCAAGAGTATCTGCAATATCCTCTATGGTATTTCCTTTTTTGTACAATTTCTGAGCTGTCCCAATTTTTGTTTTCTCAGATGCTTCCTTTTCTCTGCTTTCCACATAAGTCTTTAAAATATATTCTTCATTAAACAACGTTATCATAATATCCACAACCTCCTTTTCACGCCCTGACAGATACTCGCTCAGTACATTCTGATCCTTGCAGATGCGGATTGTCTCCAGGACTGCTTCCCTGCTCCTTCCATGCAGTTTCACCTGCTCATTATATATCTTTGTAAAGGTCACATACTGATTGATGATATCTCCCTCTTTTCCATCATAGATCATTTTGACCTTTACATCAAGCACACTGTCATCCCCGCCAAAAAACTCCTTTGACAGATACAGATACTCCGGCCTCGTCTTCCTGTTTCCTGTGTAAATGACGTACACCTCTGGCCTTGGAAGTTCCAGCTTTTTGCTCCCATACACATTCTGTTTGGTACTCTCAAAATACTCCTGATAAGTCTGGGCAAGATATAACAGACAGCGTACCACAATATTGATGCTCCAGTTCGATTGCTGCTCTACCAGAATGACGATTTTTTTCCCGATCTGAAAACCCACATCATTATAATACTGGTCCAACAGTACATTTGTGATCGTCACATTTTTGATGCTGTCTTCCGTTGCTTCATGGTCTTCCGGATGCAGTGCCTGATATAACTGCAATAGATATTTCGGCTCCCGGAAGAGCGAAGTGAACACGCTGTCTTTTGCGGTATATTTTGCCACCTGCTCCGGCTTCTTTTCAGCATCAGATGATATATTTTTTACTTCCTGATCCATTCTATGCAGACACCTCTATCCTATTGTTTCCATTTTTGTCTATCCTATTTGCAGCGCAGTCTTTCTTATTTCCTATCTTACCATAAAAAAGCGAAAATTACAATTTGCTTTCCTGCTGACAGCCGCGGAACTCTCCTAACCCGCTTTTTGCCTTAAAATTCTTTCCCATTTTAATTGGCACACCATCGGCACAACATTGGCACGGTTCTGCTCTTTCCCCGTAAAGGCATCCATGCTATACTTGGTACAGTCAAAAATATGTAAAGCAGCCGTTTTCCATTCCGGGAGACGGCTGTTTTCGTCAGAAAGGCGGTGGTTTTACTTTGTCCCAAACAATGTCCAAAGCAGCCGGCAGGGCGTCCCCTCAGAAGAGCAGGGCCGGCAGGAACCTGGCGGCCATACTGAAAAGTGAGCATGGCGATGTCAACTATTTCAGTACGGTGGTGTTCATCTTCATAGCGGTGCTCCTGCTGGCATTCATCCTGGACCTGTTCAGCATCATTTCCACCAAACAGGAACTGGACCACTGTGCAGACCAGATGGTGAAGCAGATCCAGCTTTCCGGGGGTGTCAATGGAGAGACAGAACAGCTTTTTAACTTCCTCTGCTCCCAGATTGAAGGGGCAGAAAACATTTCCTACTCCATTGACGCCTCCTACAAGTCGCCCACCCCGTCCGGCATGAGCCGGGCCATCCAGCTGGGGACCCCCTTCTACATCACCATCACGGGCAGGGCAAAGCTGGGCGGCTTCTGGAACTTCAACCTGGTGAACATCACGGTTGTTTCCAGGGGCGCCGGCGTCAGCGAGCATTACTGGAAGTGAGGTGGCGTATGAAAAAACCGTACCAACGTATGAAAGGCAGCGCAGGCAGGAATCCCCTCCGGAATGACCGTGGGGATATTTCTATCTTTACCTGTTTTTTTGTGGTAGGGATTGTGATGCTGGTCGCCTTCCTGTTGCTGTATGCCTCCATCCGCATCACCTGCATCAACATCCGCAATGGCGCAAAGATGGAGCTGAACAATTTAAGCGCCAGCATCTATGCGGACACCTACCGTTCCCAGAGGGAGACCAACTTCAGTGAATACTTAAATACCCTCTACTCCAGCGGGGACTATACCGCCATGCTGGAGGACATGGTGACAGACGGGCTCGCCAGCAAGGTCCCCCTTTCCACGGATGACTACCAGGTAAGGGACATCAGCCTCGCGTTCCATGTGACAGGCGACCGGGTGGAGTATGTGTTCACCTGCAATGTCGAGTTCTATATCTACATGTTCGGCCACTCCTACCCTGCCATCACCCGGCCCGTGGAGCTGACCGGTTACCACAACACCAAATTTTAGTCTGCCAAATAACAGGCAGCAGCCAACTATGAAAGGAGCTTACCTCTTATGAAGAAACTGTTTGTATCTAAAAAATTTATCCTCACCACTCTTCTCACGGCCCTTGCCGGATTCTTGACCTTTCGCTTTATCGGATACTATCGGGGAAAAAATGGAAATTTTTGAAATTCATGTTGGGAAAGGCTCCGTTTACTCGTAAGTTTTTTATATAAAGCCAAAAAGGAGATGACTGCTATATGAAAAAATTTTTAAAGTCCAAAGGGTTCCTCGTGACCGTCCTTTCTGTTTCCTGCATCGCCATCCTCGCCGCCTGCTGGCTTGTGGGGCGGGATACAAAGACCGCCTTCCTGCCGGATGGGCAGCCCCCAGATGCCGTCCAGGAGGAATGGAAGGATACCCCGGATGCCACGGAAGGCTCCTGGGAGCATGTAGACAGCAGCATCCAGAACCAGAACAATGCAGCGGACAAGCTGGAAGATTACCCCAAAGTGGCAGAGGAATCAGAGCAGGAAGTTGTAGTTGACTTCGTTCCCACGGAAACAAAGGAGGAAACACCGCCTCCGCCCCCGGAAAGCAAGACTGTCATCACGGACCCTGGTGAGGACCATCCCGTGAACCCGGCCCCGGAAACAGCCCCTTCTTCCACAGATACCGGAAAGGACAGTACGCCTCCTGCCGGCACCACCAATGAAAACGGGGCTGTATACGATCCCGTTTTTGGGTGGGTTGTTCCCGGACAGGTCAACCAGGCCACTGTGGACAGCAGCGGAGATCCTAACAAGATGGTCGGGAACATGGGGAACTGACAGCCCATGCAGGCTCTATCCCCGCATGATACTTACAGGGATTGCCTGAATGAGTTCCCAGCCAGATATCGGCAGCTGCATATACAACTGAATATTGAAACCGGAAAACCGCCTCAGAAATGGCGGTTTTCTTTTTATAGAAAAAGATTGGAGTGTGATATTGTTTGAAACGCTTTTATGCCCTCCTCTGCACCGCCGCCCTCCTGTTCTGCCTGTGTCCTGCACAGGCTTTCGCTTCCGGACAGGGCAACATTGATGGCGGCGGGGGAAACATGAACCAGGGCACCTCCACCAACTTCTGGTCTCCCGGCAACGACGGTGTGCGGGTGACGGTGGTGGATGCCCAGTCCGGCTCCGCCGTGAGCACGCCCGTGGATTTCTCCAACCGAAGCCAGGCAGCCACGATGCTCCATTTTGGCAAAGTGAACAAGATCCAGTACCGGGACGGGGTTTCGCTCTCCCTGCAGTCCGGCGTCCCTTACAACTGCCTGCAGCCGGCCTATTCCATGCCGGCCATCATCAACAGCAACAGCCGGCCCGCCTCCATCGAAGCCATCAAACGCTATTTCTGTTCGGAATACGCCTGCATGATGGTAGCCGATGCCACAGGGGTAAATTACGAGAGCATGCTCTCAGGGCAGTACAAGATCCTGCTGGAGCCCATTGCCTATGTGACCTTCAACGGCACAAAATACGCTTTTACGGCAACGGAAGCCGCCCTCTACGACCAGCTTTCCGGAGGGTCCCTGCGGAGTAAGCTGCCCTCGGTGGCTTTCCAGAACCTCCCCCTCTCCCTGTTCCTGGAGTACAGCGACCTGGGCTTTCCCGCCTGGACCGGCGGCAGACGCGGGATACAGTCCAACGGGGATATCATCAGCGCCCTTGGGATCGGCATTGTCTGGTTTGAAGAGACCGAAGAACCGGGCGGGGAGATCGAGGCGCCGGACGTGGAATACCGGGTGGATACGGATGTGATCACTGCCATCCGTCTGCGGACAGGCGGGCGCCTTACCCCGGACAACCCGGCAACGGTCACGTTCCATATCATGGGCAGGAGCTACACCGTCCGGAACATTGTCATACCAGCCAATGACTCCCAGCTGGTGTGGGTGAAATGGCATACGCCCGATACGCCCCAGACCATCACAATCACGGTGTCATTGAGCAGGGGCTTCACCGCCCAGGATACCTTTGTGGCGAAGATCGTGGACCTGAACGAAAAGATACCGCCCGATCCCCTGGCAACGGACGTGAACCCCGGCTATTCCGTTCCCGCACTCCCCTCCAATCCGCAGAAGCTCAGTGCGAACTGGGGTGTGTGGAGCTGTTACTGGGTCCCGGACTGGCAATGGTGCAGCCACGGGGAAGATGACGGCCACTGGGTAGACCGGGGAGACTGGGAGTATGACTATACCGGCTATTCGGCCTCCATCAGCGGGACTATGACCCTGATGCCGGATGATATCGTCCCCACCGCCAACGGGAAGGACATGAAGAGCGGCTACGGCGTGAAAACGGAAGTGCGGGCCGTGTTATCCACAAACTCACCGGACGGGCACCACAGCAACCCGCAGACTGCTTTTTCCGTATTCCCGGAATTCCAGTACAGGACTTACCTGCGGCTTTTGCAGCGCGTCTCCAGCGGGCGCAGCGCAAGGTTCACCTTCCAGCCCAATGAGTTCTCCACCTACGGGCGCACCGTGCATTTCACGCCTGTATGGTTCCCGGACAGCACCAGCTATGTGGTGTATACCCAGGTATGGGACGCATGGACGCCGGACGGGATGCTCTCGGTCAACCTGGATGACTACATCACCATCCACCAGAGCGTGTTTGATGACTGGTATACCAACCGTGAATAGCGGCCCTATTTTCCTTTATGAACTGATGGCCTTTGCGTGCATCGCTGGATTTGCCGCATATGACCTGAAAAAGAGGCGGGTGCCCGGCCGGGCGCTCCTGCTCTTCCTCCCCTTTGCGCTTGCGGCGCCCCTGGTACGTGCAGGGCTTTTCGGAACCGCCCTCCTGCCGCTTTTATTCCTTTTCTCTTTTACCGGGGCAGCAGCCGGCTTCCTGGTCCTGCTGGCCGCCGCACTGGTGTCAGAAGAAGGCGCCGGGATCGGGGGCGGGGATATCAAGCTGGCCGGGGTTATGGGCCTTATCTACGGCCCCTCCCGTATGCTGGCCGTCCTGCTCATTGCCTCCGGCCTTGCGGCCTGTGTTTCCCTGGCAGCAGGGCGGAAAAAGGGGATGCTTTCCCTTCCCTTTGTGCCGTTCCTGATGGCCGGGAGCCTGGCCGTTACCATAACTGCAATCCTATAACCGCATCTTCCAAAATAATTGCGCTGCGTATCGTAGAAGCGCATAAGGCCAGCACCTGTTTTATCTGACAGGGCTGACAGACAGATGCCACACTTTATATGACAGGAGTGAGAACATGAAACTGAATAACCGCTTTATCTTCGGCCTGCTCAGCATCCTGCTGGCAGCCGTTATCGCCTTTGTCGCCCTGCCCACCATTGCGAAGCAGACCAACGGCAAGACAGAGATCGTCCGGGTCACAAAACCCGTGCTGAAAGGGGAACAGCTCTCGGCAGACAATACGGAGACCGTGGAGGTAGGGAGCTACAACCTTCCCCCCAATATCGCCCACTCCCTTGAAGATGTGAAAGGGCTCTATGCCACGGCGGACTTATCCCAGGGGGATTATATCCTGGCCTCCAAGACCAGCACCGTCCCGGTATCCTCGGACGTGGCCTTAAACAGCATCCCCTCCGGGAAGGTGGCCATCTCCCTGACTGTGAAAACGCTGGCTTCCGGCCTGTCCGACAAGCTGCAGCCGAATGACATCATCCGGGTATACCATTTCCTGGATGCGGCGGAGGAAGTCCCGGAGCTGCGTTTCGTCCGGGTGCTTTCCGTCACGGATGCCAAAGGCGTCAACGTGGACAACACAAAGGAGCCGGTGGAGGATGAGGAAAAACAGCAGTCCGCCACCATCACGGTACTTGCCAGCCCGGAACAGGCACGGGTAATCACCTCCCTGGAAAATGACGGGGTGGCCCATGTAGCCCTGATCTCCCGTAACAATGAAAAGCTGGCAGAGGAACTCCTGGCAGAGCAGGATGTGATCCTGCAGGAGATCTACTTCCCGGATCCTTCCGATGAAGAAACAGGGGAAATGGCCGGGGACGGGGAAGCAGAAAATCCGGAATCGGACGCTGCGGGAGAAACCGGGGAAGAACCTGCCTCTGGGGAACAAAAAGAATCGGGAAAAGAATCCGGAACCAGTGGGGAAAGCTCCCCTGATAAAGAAGGAGACAAGGAAGAAAACAAGACCTGACCGCAGGCAGAAAGGAGGAATGGTTTCCATGTCCAAAACAATCACGGTCTGGGGCAGCCCCGGCAGCGGCAAATCCATGTTCTGCTGCATCCTTGCCAAAGCGCTGACCCGTGACAAACGAAAAGCCATCATCATCAGCGGGGAGCCCGGCATCCCCATGCTCCCGGTATGGCTCCCGGAACAGATCACCACCACAGCCGTCTCCATCGGCCAGGTCCTGACCAGCGTGGAGATCGACACATCCCAGGTGGCCAGCCATGTGACGGTTCTGAAGAACTACCCCTATATCGGCCTTATGGGATACTGCGCCGGGGAGAACCCGTTAAGCTATCCGGAAACGGACTACCAGATGGCCCTGCAGCTCATATCCTCGGCAAAGAAACTGGTGGATTACGTCATCCTGGACTGCGGCTCCGCCATGACCAACGTGTTCACGCCTGCCGCCATCGAATCCGGCGACCTGGTGCTCCGTATCGTGACCCCGGACCTGAAAGGCATCAATTACCTGAAAGCCCACCAGCCCCTGCTGGTGGACGGGCGCTTCCACTACCATGAACACATGACCTTTGCGGGAATGGCACGCCCTTTCCACGCCTTTGAAGAGATGGGGTACATCATCGGCGGCTTTGACGGCCTCCTGCCCTACGGGAAGGAGATCGACCGCTGCGCCACCGAAGGGGGCATGTTCCAGGCCATCAAATACTGCAACTCCAAATATACCGCCTCCTTAAATAAGATCCTGGAAGCCCTGGAACAGATGGAGCTTGCCGAGCGGCAGGAAGAGGATGCCTATGAAGCGGGATACGAAGACGGGGAGTACCCAGAGGAGGAATATGAACAGGCGCCGGACGAAGAGGGTGGATACGAATACGGATACAGGGAGGCAGACAGCGATGAATAACTTAAATGATATTTTCTTTGCCCCCACGGAGAACAGCGACCTGACCTATGAGCAGGTGCTGGAGGATGTGCAGCGCTATTTTTCCGAAAACCACGCCTCCACCATAGCCGGCGCCGGGGAAAATGATTCGGAACGCGCTGTCACTGTGTTAAAAGAGCTGATGGTGCAGTACCTGGTGAAACGCAAGTACACCATCAAGGGGTTTACCACCGAGCAGCTGTGCGCCAGGCTTTATGAGGATATGGCCGGCTACTCCTTCTTAAAGAAATGGATCTACCAGCCGGGTGTGGAGGAGGTGAACATCAACGCCTACAACGATATCGAGGTCATCATGAACAGCGGGCGCAGCATCAAGATCCCGGACCGGTTTTCCTCCCCCCAGCACGCCATTGACGTGGTGCGGCGGATGCTGAACGCCTGCGGCATGGTCATTGACGACACCATGCCCTCGGTCATCGGCTTCCTGGACAAGAACATTCGTATCTCTGTGGATAAGACGCCCATCGTGGATTCGGAAGTGGGAATCAATGCCTCCATCCGTATCGTCAACCAGAATACGGTGTCCGAGGAAAAGCTCCTGGATTCCGGGAGTGCCACGCCGGAGATGCTCCACTTCCTGACCGCCTGCATCCGCTACGGGGTTTCCGTGTGCATTGCCGGCTCCACCGGTTCCGGGAAGACTACCATCATGGCATGGCTCCTATCCAACGTGCCCAACAACCGCCGCCTCATCACCATAGAGGAAGGCAGCCGGGAGTTTGACTTGGTGAAACGGGATGAAGACGGGAATATTTTAAATTCCGTGGTCCACCTGCTCACAAGGCCCCACGAAAACCCGTCCATGAACATCAACCAGGACTTCCTCCTGGAGCGTGTGCTGCGGAAACACCCGGACGTGATCGGCGTGGGCGAGATGCGGTCAGCGGCAGAGAGCCTGTCGGCGGCGGAAAGCTCCCGTACCGGCCACACGGTCTGCACCACCATCCACTCCAATTCCTGCGAGAGCACCTACCGGCGTATGATGACCCTTGCCAAGCGGAAGTACAGCATGGACGATTCCATCCTGATGCAGATCATGGTGGAGGCATACCCTGTGGTGGTGTTCACCAAACAGCTGGAAGACCGTTCCCGGAAGATCATGGAGATCATTGAAGGGGAGGACTACCTGGACGGGAAGCTGATGTACCGTTCCCTTTATAAATATGAAGTAGTGGACAACGTGACTGATGAACACGGGGCCGCCCATGTGGTAGGACGCCACCGCAAGATGGAGGCCATGTCCGGGACACTGGAAAAACGGCTGCTGGACAACGGCATCTCCCACAAAGAGCTTCAGGAATTTTTAGGCAGCGCCCCTCCCCGTAAAGGGGCCCCCGCAAAACAGCCGCCAGGAAAGGAGGTGTGAGCATTGCACTGGATCTATCTTATCTGTTTTACCCTGCTGAGCGCCGGCCTTCTGGCCCTCTTTCAGGTGCGCCCGCGGGATTTCACGGACGTTATCTTCAACACCGGGAGAAAGACCGCCACCCTGTCGGATGAGCTGAACGTGCTCATGGGGACGCCGGCCAGGGGATTTTTCAACCAGGACTATGAGATCAAGCAGATCTTAAAGGATACCGGGCGGGCCGACCGTTATGAGGCAGTCACCCGGCTGACCCTGATCCTTTTTGCGGTAGGGGCGGTGCTGGCGCTGCTGATAGGCAACGTGTACCTGGTCCCCATTTTAGGCCTGGGCTTTTCCCTGGTGCCCATATGGTATCTGCGCAGCACGGCAGCCAGCTATAAGAAACATCTCAACGAGGAGCTGGAGACCGCCATCTCCATCGTCACCACTTCCTACCTGCGGACGGAGGACCTGCTGCGCTCTGTAAGGGAGAACCTGCCTTATATCAATGAGCCGATAAAGGCAAACTTTGAGGCATTCGTATATGAGAGTGAGCTGATCAACGCCAACATGACCAGCGCCATCAACTCATTAAAGATGAAGATACCCAACCGGGTGTTCCATGAGTGGGCCAATATCCTGATCCAGTGCCAGTCAGACCGTTCCATGAAGAATACGCTGCCCACCATTGTGCAGAAATTTTCCGATGTGCGCGTGGTGCAGTCGGAACTGGAGGCCATGATGCAGGGCCCCCGGCGTGAAGCCATTACCATGATGTTCCTGGTGATCGCCAACGTGCCCCTGCTGTATTTCCTGAACAAAGACTGGTTCCATACCCTGATCTACACCACGCCGGGAAAGATTGCCCTGGCCATATGCGCGGCCATCATCCTGTTCGCCTTCACGCAGATCATGAAGCTGAGCAAACCCATTGAATACGGAGGTGACGGAACATGACCCTGTTAACACTGATCGCCATTATCCTGTTCGGTTTTGCCACCTATAACCTGTCCACGGCCTTTGCGGACATCCCTACCAGGAGGACATCCAAAATGATGATGCTGGCAAAGAAACAAAAGGGCGCTAAAAACGAACAGCTCCTGGATGTGTATATCACCAAAATCGCAAAGCTGTTTGCCCCTTACCTGCGCCTGGACCGGCTGAAGCGGAACAAGCTGCAGGCGGCCCTTGCCATCGCCGGGCTGGAACTGACACCGGAAGTATACACGGCAAGGGCCTGGGTAACTGCCGGGGCCGTAGGGCTTTGCGCCCTCCCCATGGCGTTCCTGATGCCGCTGTTTGTGCCGGTCCTGATCGGGACTGCCGTGGCGCTCTGGTTCTCCACCTACTATGCGGCTTTCGATTTTGTAAAAAAGAGGCGCAGGCTCATAGAAGCGGAGATCCCCCGCTTTGCCCTGACCATCGGGCAGAACCTGGAAAATGACCGGGATGTGCTGAAGATACTCACCTCTTACCGCAGAGTGGCAGGCCGGGACTTCGGGGCGGAGCTGGACCAGACCATTGCGGACATGAAGACCGGCAACTATGAAAACGCCCTGATCCGCTTTGAAACCCGTATCGGGAGTCCCATGCTCTCGGATGTGGTGCGGGGCCTGGTAGGTGTCCTGCGCGGGGATGACCAGCGGATGTACTTTAAGATGATCTGCTTTGACATGCGGCAGATCGAGCAGAACAACCTGAAAAAAGAAGCTGCCAAACGGCCGAAAAAGATCCAGCGTTATTCCATGATGATGCTGATCTGCATCATGATTATTTATCTGGTCGTCCTTTGCACGGAGGTTTTAAGTTCCCTTGGCGCTTTCTTTGGATAAGGGCAGGGCAGCCTTTTGCCACAAGCCCATTACACAGCAAATTTAAGGGGGTGGTAGCTTGTATCCCAGCGGCTTTTCTTAAATCCATACAACTTATTTAACAACCGATTACGATTCGTCCTGCTCCGGCAGGTGCGATTACAGACAGGAGCTGCCATGAAAAAACACAGAAAACATGCCATGTCCCCGCTGACAGCAACAGACAGGCACCGGTTCCGGAACCAGCTTTTTCAGAAGCCTGCTTCCTATCCGGACAGGCCCATGCGCAGAAATGCCAGCCGGAAAAAGCTTATCCGATGCCCTTAAACCTGATACATACAGCAATACCAAATCATCCATATTTTAACAGGAGGTTTTCTATGAGAAAAATCAAAAATTGTATCTGTAGCAAAGCAAACCATTTCCTCAACCGTGCCCGGATGGCAGTCTCCAACCAGCGTGGGGATTTCTATATCTCGGATGCTGTGAAGATCATCATTGCCGTTGTGCTGGGTGCCCTGCTGCTGGCAGCCCTGACGCTGATCTTCAATGATACGGTCATCCCCAGGATCACGCGGGAGATCGAAGGGCTGTTCGGTTAATACAACGGAATAAAAGTTTTAGGGCCAGACCGCAGAAATATGCGGCTGGCCCTCCTTTTTTATTTGTATAAGAAACTTTCTGGAGAAATCATTGAAGTTTATAAAAATTTTAGAAATTTCCGGCTCAAATTGACCATTTCAGGATTGAGAAAAGAGCATAAGAGAGGTGAAAGAAATTGAATCAACAACATTGTAATATTTATCCCTTTTTAAAAGCAGTACGCGGATGCTGGCATAACGCCCTGTTTATCAAGTGCGAGCATACAGTCTGTCCCCACGGCCAATCCCCGCCCTGCGGCGGATTCCTAATGGCTGTGGATGCGGACGGCTCTCCCATCCTTATGCCTGCAAAAGTCTTAAAGCAGATATCCGGGGAGTCCATCGAACCGGAAGAATGCCGGGCTGTCTTGGGAAAGCAGACCTTTGAAACCGTATACGGCCTGTATATTGAGTGGCACACCATATCTTCCACAGACTGCCCACTGCTGGAACTCTGCCAGACTTCCCATCAATGCCGCTGCCTTTAAAATACGGGAGACAAGCAAAACTGCCATGGATGGCAGGAACGGAGTTGACCAATGAAAACCATGAAAAAATATAACCTGAAATGCCCTTATTGCGGCGCCCCGGCCATCTGCCGGCCTGCCAGTTCCGTCTATGGGGCGAATACCATTGACCGGGGGAGCTATCTGTATGTCTGCTCCCGCTGGCCTGCCTGTGACTCCTATGTGAGCGCCCATAAGAAAAACCGGAAACCTATGGGGACTATGGCAAACCGCAGCCTGCGCCAGAAACGCATCCTGGCGCACCAGGCTTTAAAACGGCTGCAGAAAGAACGGCATATGGACAAATGGGCCGTTTATGTATGGCTCCAGACAAAGCTGGGCCTTGATGAAAGCCAGGCCCATATCGGTATGTTTTCAGAACAGATGTGTGAGAAGGTTATTTCCCTGTGCCGTCCACCTGTAAAGCCTGACGGCATGGCAGCCTGAAAAGAGGTGAGCATTTATGAAACGGGATATCCCCCTGACCGAAGAACAGCAAATGCTGGTGAAAACTCATTTATATATTGTAACCTTGGTTATCACAGAAAGTATCCATGTAAATAAAAATATCTATGGATTTGAATATGAAGATTTATATCAGGAGGGCTGCATCTGGCTGTGTCATGCGGCTGCCACCTACAATTCTTCTTGTATATTGTTTTCTACCTATTCCAAACGGGTAGTGCGCAATGGCCTGCTTTCCTATTGCAGATTGATGTGTGCCCGGCAGCGTCATTTCAGTCCTTTAGTCATTGATGAATATGGAGATTTGGCCGTTGATGGTGCTCTGCTTCAGCAGACTGATAACTTTAATGCCCGCATAAGCGTTATAGAAACTTTGGATCTCCTCACGTCTGTTGAAAAAAACTACCAAGGCGTTGCCAGACTCGGAATCAAAGCTCTTAAGTTAAAAATTGGTGGCATGAGTACTTTTGATATTGCTCAATTATATGACGTACCATCATCCCATGTGAGCGCATGGATTTCCCGAGCCGCCTGCAAACTTAGAAATAACCGTAAATTTTTATCCAGTATTTTATAAGCATCGTAATAAATGATTCGATCTATGTCTGATAAGCAAAAGGAGGACTTCTCATGACATTAAAAACACTTTATACTGCTGCTGGCCGCTTTGAGCGCAGGACAAACGGATGCCGGCGCTACTGCCCCGTTATTGTCCTTGGGGGAAAAGAATATATGGTCGATATGCAGGAAATGGTCATCTGGAGCTGCCTGAACTGGCGGATTGCCCGTATGGAGGAAATCGGGCGGCTCTATACGGCGACTTTACCGGTACAGAAAGATATCGTAGGCCGTTCCTGGAAGGACTGCGTGGAACGGCTCCTGACAAGGGGCCTGCTGGTCTGCGGGAAAGGGGAAACGGAATATGACGCCCTTTATGACCTGCTCTCCTCCATGTACATCATTCCCACAGACGGTTCTGCCCTGCTCAGGATGCTGTCTTTCCTGAAACTGACTCTTGTAAACCATGTGCCCTTTTCCTCTGCCAGAAAGCTCTTCCGTCGTGACCAGCGTACCGAAAACGAGAAACAGGTCATGGCCCTTGCGAGGCAGGCCCTACTCTCCACTGCAGAACTGATCCGGTGCATGGAAAAGGATATCCGCTCCCTCCCTACGGAGGAAAGCATCCTGGAAGGGCTCTATGACGATGCGGACACCACCAGCGACAACATCAGCTGCATGATGCGGCTCTCCTCCGAAAGCCAGGCGGTCACGCTGGCGGTCGCGAACCTGTACCTGCGCCAGCAGATTATTTTTGAAAGGATATGACATCTTATGGAACAATGGTTGAACGCCCCTTTTACCCTCCGGCTGAAAGTTTTTCTGATCCTGTTCATGGGGATCGGCAGCCTTTTCATCGCCGCTATCGTATTTTTCCTCTCCCATGACCGGCTTTTGCTGATTTTAAGCGGCATCATCTTCGGCGGCTGCCTGTTCCGCAGCGCCGGGCTTCTGGTCGTGATCCTGCGCGGGGATTATGAAACCATCACGGGAGTCTGCACTGCCGTTACATCCCTGCCTTTACGCAGGTATCGCAAAATAGAGCTTACGGACCGTCAGGGAGCCGCCATTATCCTGCTTTTGGGGAAACAGGTAAAAATAAAGACGGGCGGGTGTTACTGCTTTTATTTCCGGAGAGCCTCCCGCCCATCCCTGGGTAGCGAATATCTGGACGCTTCCCTCTCCACGGACCTGTTTTTAGGCTACGATTCCAGCCTGCCGGGAAATCTGCCTGAAATAAATAATCAGGATACTACAGAATAAAAGCAGTTTGATCCCTATTTATACATAGGAAGCCCTGTGCACAATCTCCGGGGCTTCCGGCTACAAGATATTGTATTTTGCCACTCCAAATATCTATATATAGTATTTATGAACTTGACAGCCACCAGATATAGTGTTATACTTACCTTGTAATTGATTTTTGTGCGTATCCTTGTAGGATTGCAGGCAGGCTTGTCTGTACGGCGATGAAGAAATCGCATTGCACACGCTGTTAAGTTTGTATATAAGTGTCAGTGGTATTACTGCGCCCATCCGGGCCGGATTCCCGCTGGCACTTTTTTTATAGATAATAAGGCCAGTGGCAGAAAGGAGTGTTATGGCACAGATTTTTGCATTTGGACGTGTGGAGAATGACCTGGTTCCCAAAAAGAGCCAGAAGGATTCCACCTATGTCTGTTTCGGTTTTACCGAGCAGACAGGCAAGGGCCAGTTCCAGTATTACCAGGTATGGGCATGGGATGATGAAGTATCCCGCCTTGTCCGGCTTGGTGTTAAAAAAGACAGCCGGTTGTGGATCACCGGCACACAGCAGCTGGTGGACTGTACCGCAGGCCATGTAAAGGAACGGGCAAAAATCCTGAAGATCTATCTATCCAATTTCGGATTTCTTCCAGGGCGCATTTCCAAAGAAGGCTCCGCCGATTTTCCAGATGAACCCGGGACCGCAGACGCCGCCCCTCCCCCTGTGGAGGTACTGGATGGGGAACGCGAATCCCTTCCGGAGTGAATCCGCTCCGGCGCCAAAAGAGGAACCCTATCGGTTTTTCAGAATGAACCTGAAAGGCCGGTATGGTTCCTCTTTTTTTGTGCATGTAGGTTACTTTTAACAAAGACAAAGAAAGGATGGTAAAAAAATGAAAAGTGACAAAGCCCTGTGGGGCAGCATCAGCATCCTTGTGGGTGCAGTCATCGCTATACTGGCGCTCATAAGGGGAGCATGGCAGACCTGGCTCCTGATCGGGGTATTCTTCCTCTGGGGGCTGTGGATTATTGCGGTGCTTTTACGGCCCTGTATGCAGCAGGCGAAACGCCGCAGGATGCGTGAACAGCTTACAAAGAAACGGCTGGCAGAAGGAATCACTGGCTCCCAGCCTTTTGACCTTCCGGCTATGGAATCCCCGGAAATGGAACTGCTCCTGCTCCGCCATGTCAACCACCGGATCTCTGCCTATCTCCGGGCAGTATATCCTGACGTGCGCTGGGAATGGTGCGAAAAGAGGCCGGAAAAACTGGTGCTGGCAGGAGGGACCGGGCGCATCCGCCTTTATGGAATCCCGGATTTTGACCATGCGGATGTATGCGTGGACCAAAACGCCTCCATCACCTGCAACATGTTAAAGATGGTCCCGCTCTCGGAAGCCGGAGGCGGAGGGCCGGAAGATACTGTCCCGCCCAACAAGCAGCCGGTGGACCCTCAGATCTGGTACGAGGTCCAGGGCCGGAAGGTTCTGGAGGCTCTTGTGGCAGACTTGAATTCCCGCGGCCACAGCTGTCTCACAATCCATGAAGACGGTGATATCTGTATCGAGGAGGACACGGAGGAGGTGGCAAAAGAGCACCTTGCCGGCTTTCCGGAAAAGACGTACTGGTCACGGCTTTTACAGGTTTTTGAACGCAACGGGCTGGCGGCTGAGGTCACAGCGAAGGGCATCCAGATCTCCTGGTAAGCCCTCACACAACAAGAAAGGAGCTGAACACGAATGAAAGAAGGTCTTACCCTGAACGAAATGGCCGCTGAGATCACACGGCAGAACAGCATGAAGGAGGATTATCTGGTGGATACCCGGAGCCTGCAGATGGAGCCTTATGACTCCCAGATCTATCTCCACATGTTTGACGGGAACACCGAACCGGTGGAACCCATGCAGGTCAACACCATTGCCCACCGGCAGTTTGGAACCCACTTGAAGATCCCTGCGCCTTATTATGACCGGATGCTCACGGAAAAGCCGGAGCTTCTGGCCGCAAATGTCAACGCCTGGCTCCAGCATTCCCCGTCCAAACGGCTTCTGCGTACCATGGGAGGCACTGCAAGGGCTTTCCTTAGCAACCGTTACCGGCGGATCGATAACATGGAGATCGCCCAGGCAGTCCTTCCCATTATTGGGCGCATGAAGGGCGCACGCTTTGAAAGCTGTCAGATCACGGACAGCCGGATGTATATAAAGGTAGTCAACCCCCGCCTGGAAGCGGAGGTTGTGCCTGGGGACATTGTGCAGGCCGGCGTCATCATCTCCAACAGCGAGACCGGCATGGGAGCTGTCACTATCCAGCCCCTTGTCTACCGCCTGGTATGCAGCAACGGCATGATCGTCAATGACGCACAGACACGCCGCAACCATGTGGGCCGTGTCAATGACATGGAAGATAACTTCCAGCTCTATTCGGAAAAGACGCTGGCTGCGGACGACAAAGCCTTTATCCTGAAAATCCAGGATACCGTCAGGGCTGCCGTGGAAGAGGCTCGTTTTGCCCAGGTGGTCGGCCTGATGCAGAATGCGACCCAGGCGGAAATGAACACCAAAGATGTTCCCGGTATCGTCAAACTGGCCAGCCGGGAATTCCACATCACAGACGATGAGGGGGAAGGCATCCTCCAGCATCTGATCGAAGGAAAAGACCTTACGCTGTACGGGCTTTCCAATGCAGTCACCCGGCACAGCCAGGATGTGGAGAACTATGACAGGGCCACCCAGCTGGAGAGCATCGGCTATAACATTCTCTCCATGCCGGCCCACCAGTGGAAACGGATCAACCAGATGGCCGCCTGACGCAGCCATTTTGATACCATTACAACACAATTTCATTTTTAAGGAGGAAAACAGTATGTATAACAATCAGAACAACGCTTTGGCAGAACAGAAAACATTTATGCTCCCGGCAGCTATACCAGAAGGCGAGTTTACCCAGGAAGAACTGGCGGAGGATATGGACGGCCTGCAGATGAGCTTCCCCCGGATCAAGATTCCGGCAGGCGGCGCACTGCAGTTTGAGATTCCCTCTGACGATCCGGAAAGCCCGGATTATGAAAAAACTCTGGTAGGTGTCATCCTCTCAAATTTCCCCAACAATGCTTACTGGCCGGAAGGCAGCGAGTATGATGACACCGCCACTCCCCTCTGCTCTTCCGTGGATGGCAAACAGGGGATTGGAGAACCTGGCGGCTCCTGTGCTGCCTGTGCCCTGAACAAATTTGGCTCTGCTGCAGAAGGAAACGGCAAGGCCTGTAAGAATATGCGTGTGCTCTATTTGCTCCGTAGCGGTGAGTTCATGCCGTTACAGGTGACCCTACCGCCCACCAGCCTGAAACCCTTCCGCGAGTTCATGAACCAGTCCTTCATGCTCCGCCGCCGTGCAACTTATGGCAGCGTGGTGCAGATCGGGCTTAAAAAAATGAGCAACGGCAAGGATGATTATAGTGTTGCCACCTTCCGCCGCCTGTACGATTTCAGCGGGGAAGAACTGGCACAGATCCGGCAGTTTGCAGACGGTTTTAAAGAGCAGATCCGCATGATGCTCCAGCAGCGTGCGGCTGTCAATGAAACCCAGCATGACGATGGCTGCGATTATGGCAGCGGCAATGTGGAAGTCCTGCCTGTAAACGGAGGCGCAAAGTTTAACTACGGACAGCCCCTTGATGGGGAACGTGAAGCCCTGCCCGCCTGATCAATGAAACCAATATGGCATAGCGCTATATGAAACGTATGGAAAGGATTCTCTCGGTTATTTACCGGGGGAGTCCTTTTCGCATTTTAAGGAGGAAATTTTTATGAAGTGTGAAGTACCATTAACCCCTGAGCAACGTCTTTTTGCTGCCGAACACCATGATTTGGTATATAAGTTTCTTCGGAAAAAACAATTATCTGTAGATGAGTTTTATGATGTTGTTATTTTTGCCTATCTTCGATCTGTTCGTTGTTATTTGACAGAACCGAGACTAAGGCAATACTCTTTTACCACTATTTCATGGAGATTGATGAACGGTGCTGTATCAAATTATTACAGATCTAAAAAAACTGCGAAACATAATGCTTTGGTATTGAGCTTACACACCAATCCCTACGATGACACTGGTTACGCATTAGAAGAAACTGTAGCGTCCCCAAATCCACTTATGCGTCAACTGGAAGAACAGTTGCTCCTACATGATCTGGCAAAGCGGGTATCCAGGCAGCAGATGAACATCGTGCATCTGAAAACCTGCGGCTACAATGACCGTGATATCGCCCGCCAGCAGAACACAACCATGAAACGTGTCCAGGAACTTCTGGAAGAGGTACGCAGCGTGCTCCTGGAAATATGCTATGGATAACGCAGCCGTTCCCATTTTAATTCTGAGTAGAATGGAGGTCAGTAAGAATGAAAAAGAAAAATAATGAAGGAAAGAAAAAAGTAATGCTCTGCGGAACGCTCCTGTTCCCGATCACTATCGGAAAGCCTGCTGTATTTGCGGCTGAGGGAAGTGTCTATCGGACATCCAATGTGGTAGCCCTGCACGAGCAGACCGAAGACAATATCCATTTTGAAACCAGGAATACCCATTATCATCTGTCTATGAGCCCTTTTCCGCTGGCGGCCATGAGTCCGCTCCCTGTGAGACTGGCCGCATGTGCGTAAATGGACTTTGAGCAACTGTGGCAGCCGCACCTGTGCTGGCTGCCTCCATGTTCCGGCCGTGGCGTATCCAAACCACGGCCTTTTCTTATGAAAAAGGAGGATTTTTATGGATTTACTCACCAAATTTGAACAGGTTGAAATGAAAGCAGATACCCGCATCTCAGAAACTGACCGGATATTCTGCGTGGCAAATCAGGCAGCTTATGACAGCGCCCGAAACGCCCTGATGGAACTGGAATTCTTCTGGAATGATATGCAGGAACAGCAGAAAAAACTTCTGACTCCAATAGGAGTGCCTTTCAATATTTACCTTATTACAGATCTGGGGCTGAAGCTTTCTAATCAAGACATCCTGCAGCAGATTCATTTTCAGCACCCCACCTTTATATGCCGGATAATTTCTTATTTTGAAGATACTTACCACTTTTCCATAAATGTGAATGATGTGATTAAAAATCTCATTCCACAGGAGCCAACCGACAAGGGGGCAGAGGATTATAAGGAACAAATGAAAAAATACAGGCAGGATTTTCAATGCCTGACACTAAACTATGCGGACATTCTTGAGCAGATCTTTCTCCAGACGCAAGGACGGGCTCTCTCCGAACAGGCAATACATGAACTTAAAGGGAAGTGCCATCGGGCTGCCTGGGATTCCTCTGACGGACGCCCCATGTTTGAGCACAAGAAAACAGTCATACAGCTTACATTTTACGCATGCAGCTTTGTATTTAGCCGTATAAGTGATACCTGGAAACTAATGGATAAGACAAAGGATATTTTGCGGGGAATCTCCCACTTTGAGACAGGAGACTTCGGCTCCGCGCCAAACAGCTTATCTGAGATCATCAAGCGTAAAGAGCATTTTTTCAATGTTTATGAGTTCAATGACTGCGTGAAAATCCAGTCCCTGCGGATGTTCAAAAACGGCAGAGTGGATCTGAAATTTACCAGTGAAGCCCATGCATACCAGTTTATAGAGGATTATCTGAAAACCATATATTAAACAATCAGCGAGGTGATACGAATGAAATATGCCTATCAGGAGGAATCCATCCCCCAGGATAAACGAAAAATACTGAATGAAAAAGTCCTGTACCTGATCGACAGTGGCCGCTGTGGGGAATGCTCCATCAGCCCGGAGGATATCTATAATGCCTATACCGGCGATGGCGGCCTTCATGGTCTGGAACGGGCGGACTACGAGAATTACCATGCATACAGCGAGGCAAAAAAAGAGATTGAAAACGGCCAGTTCTTTACGCCGCCCCGCCTGTGTGAATTTATTACGGCCTGCCTGAAATTGTCTGAACATGACCTAGTGGCAGACCTTACCTGCGGCATGGGGAGTTTTTTCAACTTTATCCCCACAGAGGCCAACATCTATGGATGCGAGCTGGATGTAAAGGCCGTGAAGGTGGCAAAGTTCCTTTATCCGGAAGCAACGGTGGAGTGCCGGGATATCCGCACCTGCCAGCCGGAGACACGGTTTGATTATGTAGTGGGGAATCCGCCCTTTCATTTAAAGTGGTGGACCAAAAGCGGCAGGGAGATCCCCTCCCAGATGTACTACTGCCTGAAAGCAGCAGAGGTATTGAAGCCTTTGGGAATCCTTGGGCTGATCGTACCCCAGTCTTTTCTGGCAGATGACTTTACTGACAAGGGGCAGATCCGGGAGATGGAGAGGCAGTTCAGTTTTCTGGGACAGGTGCTGTTTCCGGATAACGCCTTCTCTCACCTGGGCGTCAGCCGTTTCCCTACCAAGCTGCAGTTTTGGCAGAAAAAGACCACTGACCAGGGGTGGACTCCCCGCCCATACCGGACAGAATCCGATTACATCCTGCCGGAAGATTTTGATATTCAGGAGGACGCAGAATCTATCTATCAGAAAATACTGGCCTTTGCCAAATCAGCGCTGGAAAATAACCAGTCAAAAATCCTGCTGGAGCTGGCAAAGTCACGCCAGACATCCGGTGATTTCAGATACCAGACCCAAAAGCTCCTGTACCATATCAGGACACATCCGATTACCAGGCCATTGTATGCCAGGTGCTGTGAATACCTACACCGTTTTTACACCCAGCACCAGCCCCACAACATGAGTTATGAACAATGGTGTCGGGGAAAGCTTACGGAAAAGCAGGTACTCACCTATCTCCGGCAAGCGTTAAAAAAACAGAACCCCATACCGGAAACAGACTGTATCCGTCTTGTCAAAAGAAAAGGCGAGTTTGCCTATAAAGGGTACAGTGCAGCCACACGTCGGCAGATCAAGGACAGCAAACGCCTGCCTGTGCCAGTATATCAGGCAGTTCTTGAAAACACCCCGGAGTCCTATCCGGGCTATGAACGGCTGCTTTGCAGGAAACGGGCAGAATATGAGATACAGAATATGCCCTATGCAGAAATGGATGAAGATCCGGCTATCGCCAAGTGGCTGGAAGATTTTTCACTGTGGGATTCTTCCCGTATGGAAGAAATCCGCTTGAATGAAATCCAGCGGCATGACATCAACCTTACCCTCCAGAAACGCTATGCGCTGCTGCAGTGGGAGCAGGGAAGCGGAAAAACCCTGGCCGGCATTGCAACGGGATTATACCGGATGCAGAACCAGAACGTACACAGCACGTGGGTAGTATCCTCTGCCATCTCCATCCGCAACAACTGGGACGTGGTATTGGCAAATTATGACCTGCCCTGTATATTCATCAAACGCCTGGCGGACCTGGAACGTGTCCGACCCGGAGATTTTGTGCTGCTGACACTGAACAAAGTAAGCGCTTATAAAAAACATTTACGGAGGCACATGAAACGCCTGCACCAGAACATCCAGCTCATACTGGACGAGAGTGATGAAATTTCCAACCCTAACAGCGCCAGGAGCCAGGCAGTGCTCTCCTGTTTCCGCCGCTGCCGGATGAAGCTGCTCACCACGGGAACCAGCACCAGGAACAACATTTCGGAATTTGCCCCACAGCTGGAACTGCTCTACAACAATTCCGTCAACATGATCTCTTGGAACCGATATATTTATCACCATAATAAGGACAGCGATACGGATGCCGAGCCGGATAATGACATCAATCCTTATTTCGGACAGCCAATCCCTGCCTACAAAAAAGGATATTCCCTGTTTGCATCCTCCCACCTACCGGAAAAGATTACTGTATTCGGCATGGAGAAGCGCACCCAGGACATCTACAACGCCGATATCCTCAGTGATATTTTAGGAAAAACAGTCATTACACGGACCTTTGAGGAGGTGTCATGCAAGGATATCAAGCAGATCCATCAGCTGCTGCTCCAGTTTCCGCCAGAGGAAAAAGAAGTCTACCAGAAAGCAATCCATGAATTTTATGAGATGCGCTATAACTATTTTTCTTCCACAGGCAATTCCAGGAAGGATTCCATGATGCGCCTGGTCCAGCAGATCGTGCTTCTCCTGCGCATCAGCGCCGCCCCGGATACGGTACAGGAATACACGGGAGATACCCCGGTAAAGGTCATGGCCGCTGTTGAGATGGCTGCCGAATGGGAGAATGAGATCATTGCCATCGGAGTGCGGCACGTTACCGTACTGGAATCTTATGAAAAGGCACTGCGGGAATACCTGCCGGACCGCCCCCTGTTTGTGGTAACCGGTGCCAACACCAGCTTTGCCAAAAGACGGGCGCTTCGCCAGACACTGCAGGACAGCGGGAACGGGATACTTCTCTGCACCCAGCAGAGCCTCCCATCCAGCGTCAATTTTGATTACGTCAACAAAGTCATCATACCGGAACTGCATTACAACAACTCCGGCATGAGCCAGTTCTATTTCCGGTTCATCCGGTATACCTCAACGGAACAAAAGGACATTTACTTCCTCACCTATGCCGGAAGTATTGAATCCAACCTGATGCAGATGGTGCTGGCAAAAGAAAAACTGAACCTGTTTATGAAGGGACAGGATGTAGACCTGGATGAGATTTATGACCGGTTCAGTGTGGATTATGACCTTCTCTCCCTCCTGATGCGTCAGGAGCGGGATGAAAACGGAGCGCTCCAAATCCGTTGGGGCGAGCAGAAGATTGCATGAAGTACCGCAGAAACAGCACTCTGCCCTATCACACGGGCAGAACAGCGAAAGGAGGATCACAGATGAATTTTCACGAAACAAAAATGGGTACTATCTTTTTCAACCAACAGATTCCAGAACTGATTAAAGCCCTCCGGGATATTGCCACGGCCCTTTCAAAACCTGTCCCTGCTGCCATACGGCTGGCAGAAACTGGGGAGCCTGACTTTTTACATAACCTGTTTTACGGGAACTATGAGCCTGACATTTACGGATGCGTTACGGTTCCTTCCAGGCTGGATCAGAACGTCAAAGAGGCAGAAAAAGCGCTGCTGCCTGCCCTGGGCCAGTCCCAAAGGCTTTTTGAACAGTACCAGACGGCAGTTTCCGAAAGAGACAGCGCCATAGCAGAACAATCCTACTGCTGTGGATACCGCACTGCCGTCCAGATGATCGTCAGCGGGCTTACCGCTCTGCCGCCACAGGCAGGAGGTGAACCGGATGAACAATGAGAACACTGCATCCACAAACATGCCGGAGTTTCCCAGGGAAATCTATGAGCCGGTGCTGGCACACCACATGGAGGTAGAGGAATATCTGAAACAGGAACTTACACTCTCCTATGTGGATCTGGATGGCTCCCACGAACTGCAAACCTGCTATGGCGACATCTTAAAGACTATCAACGCCCTTATGGACTACACCCGTATGCTGGATCTGGTGTGCGAACAGTGGCACCTGACCGGTTTCCACAAGGCCACCTATGAGTACCAGGCCGGAAAATTAAGGGAGATTGCGGAGAAATTCCAGACTGCCATCGGCTACGATTATGCTGCCGCTGTGGAAAAATGCCGTAAAAAGCGGGCAAAGAAACAGCGTTCGGATGATGTTGGGGAAGAAGCCCTGGCACTCACTATCCGCAGACAGCAAAATGCAGCAGAGAAAAAAGCAGAGGACGCAAAAGCAAAACAGCCAGAGCCGACAGAGACAGAAAAAAGTTCCCCATCCCCAGCCGGAGATATCTTGTCCCCCTGGGAGGACGATTTTTAGGAAAACAATATTTTACAGGATTGGAGGTATCCATATGAAAAGCAGCGAATTGCGAAATGCATTGGAAGAATATCTTGACCTTTTAAAAAGAAACCTTGACGCAGTATCCCTGGAAGTATTGAAGACGAAATATAAAAAGCCTTTTGACGAGTTGCGGCAGAACATCAGCGCCACGGCCACGGCCTATGTCAAACAGGTCACACTGGAGAATATCCGTATCCGTGTGGACTTTATGGAGGAAGCACAGCCATTGATTCAGTCAACCGTTGACCAGTCCGGCATCCTGAAAAAGATTTCTGCGGCTGCCTTTAAGCGGCAGGACATTACAGAAATCGACCAGCTTGCCCTGTCATTGAAAGAACAGATCCGCCAGGCCCTTATCCCTTTTTATGACAGACATATCTGCCTGTATCTGGATGATGAATGCTTTGGGAATCCGCCCAAAGCCCCGAAGTTTTACAATGTGGCAAGCGGCTGTATGTGGAAAAACAACGCATGGACGCCTGCAGAGGTGGAAAAAGGGGTAATCCTCCTCCCGGCACAGGACAAGCCAAAAACAGCAGCATAATACAGGCACACAGAAAGGAAACAATATGAAAACATTTGATTTGGAGAAATATGGAACCACCTATAAGATTGAGCTGAAAATCACTTCCTATATGGAAGGGAACCTTGCTGTCACTATGACTTCCTGGGAGAACGGGGAACCGGAACCCTGGAATGTCCTGACCGTCAATCTGGATTCTGTCCGGCCTCAAAACTGCGCCTTTATCGACACCAACAATAACGGCGAAGAAATCCTGGCGTGGATCATACGGCATGGGCTGGCGGTTCCCACCGGAACATATGCCGGGAGCGGATACTGTCGATACCCAGAATACCGGTTCCGCCCAGAGAGATTACAGGAAATTGATCCGGAAGGGTACTGCGCTTACCTTCATGGCTGGAAAAAAAGATATGGTTCATAAAAGCCACTGCCGTGACAACCGGTATGTCCATGATTACATGAAAGAACAGGAGACAGATTATGAGTGAACCTAATAAAGAAAATATCCTTTTTATCTGTGAAGAACATAAAAGCTTCTATTATGAAAGCCTCAAAAGGGTAAGGCAGGCAGACGTTTATCATAACGCTCTCTGCTACTGCCTTGGAATCAGCAGTGATACCAGACGCAACATTGACCGTATTTATGATTTTGCCACAGGCAGCGTAAAAACGGAATGTCTTCGGGAGGGCTGGCAGACCAGTGGAAGCATGAGGGTCATCAGAATGGCTTTCGGCCTGTACTGTAACCACACGCCCAGTGTTCATGATTATGAGGCCCCAGAGGAGCAGCTGGACGAATGCAGACGATATGCAGCGGAGGATTTATTCTGCTGTTCCTATGCCCCCTACTTCTGGCAGGCGGTTCAAATCCGTTATCCGGAGTATACAGCATCTGCATAAGAAAAATGCAAAGCCATTGGATACCCGGCCACGGGCATACAGCCGCCCTGCACAGGTACAGAAATCAAAAGGACAGACAGCAGGGAGAGGGAAAATCCCCCTCTCCTGCCGCCTGCTCCTTACATCCGGAATAACTGGATACACTTTAACAGTGTGATACATAACTCCTGGTACAGATCTTCATCAAACCTTCCATTGATGATCGCATACTTGACCAGAAGCGGCTTATACATCTCCAGTAAAGCCATGATTGCTGACTCCCTGCTGGCTTTCGCCTGCAAAAGCATTTCCTTAAAATTCATTTTTCATCACCTCTATCTTTCTTTTGATCTTCTGTACCGTCCGGTAATAAACCGCTGATACGCCTTTATATCCCAATCCCGTTTCCTCTGCCAGAACCTCAAAACCTTTCCCATCCAACGCCCTTGCAAGGAATATGTAACGCTCCCTCTCGCTCAGTTCCTTCAGCGCACAGAGAAGCGCACTGTCCTCCAGCTGCATGAGAACAGGCAGCCCCAGAAGCATATCCTGTTCTACACCACACTCCGGCATAAACAGGAAATCTTCGGTCAGGCTCTCAATCTGCCGGCGCCTGTCCAGCTGCTGTAAATAATCGTTCCTGCGGCGCTGTACTGCGGTTGCCAGATATGCCGTAAACTGATTCTGTAAGATCTCCGTTTCACTCTTTCCGTTATTTTTCTGCCACATGGCTTTTCCTCCTTCAATTCCAGACTTTTTGCTGCAAAAAGTTTGGAATTGGAGGTGACCGGCATCTGACAATAGATTTCCTGCGGAAAAACAGATTTATCTGCTTTAATTTTTTTAATACAATAAGAAAAGAACTATTATCTGCTTTATTGCATAGATAATCGTTCTTTTGATATAAATGGGCCTTTTCCTCCGAAAAGTAGCGTATAAAACTACTATAGAGGGTGTAGGATGCCCACTGGAAGCTTATGATTTTTTTAACGCAATCCCCCCGCCGGTGCCCAGCTTATGAAAATTCCCCACTTACAGACCATGTACCTCTCCCATGGCCGCAAAAAGGCACCCAAACAAAACCCTGATGAACCATGTTTTTTTTGTTCACCAGATGTCTGGATGCCTAGTAGTTTATTGCTCTACTTTTTAGCATGTCTATACCATTTTTACTTTTATAAGGTATGCCAATACACTACTATTAGGAGGTGACCGCAATGTCTTTATCTATCAATGATGCCAGAGTTTTCAGCGCCGCCTTGAAGAAAGCCCGAAAGAAAAAGCATCTGACCCAGGCGCAATGTGCAGAATTACTGGAACATTCCCTATCCTTTCAGAAGGATTTGGAACGTTGCCGCTGTTCCCCAAGCATTGAAAATTTCTACCATATCTGCAGGACATTGGATATCTCTGCAGATGACTGCATTTTCCAGGACAGCCATGACCGGACTGCCTCTACATATCAGGCACTTTTAAGGCTGCTCCCGCTCTGTGATGAAAAAGCCTTGTCCGTCCTGGTGGCCACGGCTTCCGCCCTTGCAGAGAACAATGCCTCTGTTATGTATCCTGATACAAAAAGCAAACAAACGTAGTATGTAAAAAACAGAAAAGCCAGCAGATCAGACTGGTATCTGTGCCGCTGGCTTTTCTGTGTCATGCCTTATGAAAACTTTGTTTTCATTCCTGTTGTTTTATAAGTTTCAGCTAAGTGTACCTTTATTTATAATTCCCCTTTTGTGCCTGTTTTGTAGGCCGTAATCTTCTCCTTTGTTTATGTCGGTTTTCTTATGTCGGGCTGCATATCACATTCTTTTCTATAATAAGCCGTTTTCCATGCCCCATGTGAAGGCCGATTGTTCAAATCTTTCTGTTGGATAAAAAATGCTATCTCTACCATCAGTATGTATTTTTTAGCAGTTATTACACTATGGAAAAACTCTACTTAAAAACCAAGCCCTTGTTTGATCTTCTCCATGATTTCATTATCAAATTGATAATTCATTTCCCTTAGTCCAATCGTAGTTCCCTTTTTGGGGTATATCCATAAAACACCCATATCTCTTGCAGCCTGTTTCAAAGTGAACTTTTTATCTGATGTGGCAGCTACAAACACCACATCTTTAATTTCCGAGTAGGGCAGCCGCTTCTTTTCCAATACCATGCCCTTTTCATAAAAACGGGCTGCACCATCTCCCCGTTTTTTCGGAACCTCCACAATCAATTTTCCAAACTCTGCATCTGGCGCACCATCGGCAAGGTTTCCGTTCCACTCTAAAATGCTTTCTCCGCCATGTTTACTACGGTGTTCCGCCGCCTTTTTTGCCCGGTTATCACGTTCAGCATAAAATGATTTCAAATACCAAACAATGAGCGCTATACCACCTACAAAAAACAATGTAACAATTAGTACTGTCAGCATAATAAAATCTCTCCTTTTATCTGTTTGTTTTATCTGGATTGCTTCCATAATTAGACTTCACGTTCTTTCAATAAATTCAAATACTTTTTGCTGTTGTTATAAAAACCTCCTTACTAGAAAATATCAATCATTGTTTCCAATCGTTCCTGCACCGTTTCATCCTTTGCCACAAACCAAAACGTACCTTCTTCGTTGTCATAAAGCCCAACAGCCTGCCCATCCATGGCCTGGTAAAGCCTCCGGGTATTGCCTGCGGCGATCTGATCCGTAATACCTGCAATGGAAGACAGGTATGGACTCAACTTCCCGCCTTCAGACAACATTGATGGCTCAAAATCTGGAAGCTCCCAAAGGACCAGATTCAATTTTTCATCACAAGCCAGCATCCACAAAAATTCCGCTGCAAGAAAACCATCTAAAATACCATATGTGTTCCATTGGCCTACACCGTCATTGGCACGGCGGTATAGAAACGGGCTGTTCAATTCCGCCGCCCAGTGATACACCACCTGATTTTCTGTGAGAAAGTTCAGTTTTCCATCCTTTGTCTGCTTCAATCCGGAAAGAGGACGAACCACGTTATAACTGTGATAAAATCTACTTGGCAGACAACGATAAAATTCTTCCAATGGCAGTGGAAGTGAACCCCCCAGACGGGCTTCTGCCCGCCGGATACTTTCCTCTTTCGCCCCCTTTCCCTCAATCCCGGCAAATTTGCAGAGAAACTGTAATACCGGGGCAATGGATTTCAGTTCCCGTTCCTGCGGCGGCTGGGGTGGAGCCGAATTAAAAACAGGATGCCCGTCCTGGCTTTTCATCCAGACATATTTGAATCCCATCTGTTTCATAAGCTGTTCCAGTTCCTTATCGGACCTGCCAGCAAAATAGGCCGTCCCTGAATAAAGAATACTTCCGCATAAAAACCTGGATGGTTCCTCCACAAAGTTTACGCTAAAATTTGTTCTGTGGCTGGAAAGCTGCTCCAGAGGAACATGATAAAACGTATTCGGAAGATGCTCCCACATTTTTTTCCAATAACTTTCCACCTTATCCTTATTGACGGCTGCCACGCTGGGCTGCGCCAAGGTCTGCTGGTATCCTAGCCATTCCATGATCCATTGAGAGAGTTTTGACTGATTGCACGGCACTTCACGGCCCTCCAAATGCTTTTCTTCCTTGCGTGTTTCCGGCAGCACATAAAGCCCCCACATCTGCGGATCTTCCGGATCATTGCGGCTCATAGTACCCTTGCTTTTGTGATACCGGCTTACTTCAAAGCCATAGCCGTACCGTTCATGCCGGCAAAAAGGCAGGATCGTAATGATGGAATCTGTCCAATAGACACGTTTGTAAATTTTTAATTCCTCAAGTGGAATCAGATTTCCCTTTTCCGTAAAAGCAGGATCATCTGGATGAAAGATTAGATATAATTCCTGCAGAGCCTGGGGCAGCGTAAATCCCAGTTCCTTTTCTTTGTCTGCAATATCCCCCAATGTAACCGTACTTTTCATATCGCTGCCAAAAGACTTTATCCTATATAATTCCGCCTGTATCACCGCAATGTACCTCCATCTGTTCCTGAAAAATATTTTAAAAGCATTTCTATGTCAGCCAACTCAACTTTATTTTAGTGACTTTCTCCAGATTCCGCAGCGGTTCTCCACCAACAGCTGCTGCATACAGGGTTTTCAACTGCTTATCATAGAGAACAATGATATCATTTTCAGGAGAGCAATACAGCTGCTGCATATTCTCCCTTGTCAAATCCTGAAAGTAGGGTACTAAAACTTTCCCTAATGCTCCCCTTGTACTTAAAGATTGTTTTGAATATTCCGGGACTTCTGCCAAAACAATGCCCAGATCTTCTCTGTTCATAATGTTCCAGGCTAATTGCGTTATAACAAATCCATCTATCATGCCATATTCGCTCCACGAACCATCCATTTCCGAACGATAAACAATCGGCGATAAATGCTCAAAGGCATAATCAAATACGCCCTGACCGCCTGATAAAAACGGTATTTTTCCCTCTTCATTTTTAAGGCGCCCCGGTAAAATAAAGCAATTCGGGGCATTCAGATAATTTCCCGGAATGCGGCGGTACAATTCTTTCAGCGGTTCAGGTATGGCAGCTCTGATCCGCTGTTCCGCCTCCACAATTTCCTGCTCCTGCGATTGCAAATCTATCATATCTATGAAATGATTCAGTGTTTCCATGGCTGGTTCTATACTCAAAAGCGCCCTCTTCCTGATTGATTTATGTGGGGCCGGTGTTTTCTCAATAAATTTCCCATCCAGTTTATACCATTCAAATCCCACATGGATATTCTCCATAAAGTCTTTAACCAGGCCGGAACTGCCCGCAGATACAAATACACACCGCATTCCAAAATCAATAAACCCATAGAGAGCAGAATCCTTCGTTGAACAGGCCCTCCCTATATTGTTTTCTGCCTGTCCGATGGGTAACATATGAAAAATTTTTAAGACAGCGTTCCGGTCATTGTATGCAAGTCCTTTGGGATCGATCCTGCCAATACTGTTTTGGCTGAAAAGTTGTTGTGCGCTAACCCACCCCATTAGAGAGGAAGATAACCGATAACCCGATCTGCATATAGATGCCTGTTTCTGTTTCTGGTTTTTCGGATTGTTGTAATATGTATAGGTATAAGGATCATGGATGTCCTGGGCATTGGTTTCCTTCCTGATTCCAACTCCCCAGATCCCGTAAGTATAGAATGTAATTACTTCAACATCTTGAGAACCGATAAGGTGACGCTTCGTTCTTTTCAGCTCATGCAAAGGAATAAACCGGTTCTTTGCCGAAAAAACTGGATCATTTTCATGAAAGGTAAAATAAAAATCCTGCAGAGCCTGGGGCAACATAACCCCCAGTTCTTTTTCCTTGTCCGCAATATCCTCCGGTGTCACGGAGCTTTCCATGTTGCTGCCAAACGATTTGATTTTTTTCAGTTCTTCTGATATCATGGCGCCGCCTTCCTATTTTTTATAATAAATCACGGGGACTCCTTCAAACGCCAGTCCTTCCTTCCTGCACAACTCGTAAAAATCGCCGTTCCTGTTATTGTTCTGCCATTCAAAATAGATTTGATACAATTTCATGTAATACTCAAACTCTTCCACAAGCTGCGGATCTACTGTTTTTTCTGAAAGGATTTTCTTTGCTACACCTACAATATTTTCAAATTCCTCTTTTGTAATGCGGATGCTCTCCGGAAAATGATGCTGCCCCCACCATAAGGAATCAAGCTGCTCCCTGAAATAGAGCTGAACCGTCTGCGGATCACATTTTTCATGCATGTATGCACGCTCCAGGATGGGATAAAAATCATGTTCCAGCTTTGGATCGTGGGGATTGTAAATGTTTCCAAAAATCTGGTATGCCCACCGCATCTGCGGCATCTGATTCTTCTCACATTCACGGCTTAAATAATCGTCAAGCAGCTTTGTTAATTGAAATGGCAGGTGGCGTCTGGGAAACGCATCCCCCGGAAATTTCATCTCGTCCAGGTATTCTCTGCAAAACTGAAACAAAACAGCTTCTGCATCCGCATCCGGCACATTTTCTTTAAAAGATTTTGTAAATGAGAACAGAAAGCTGTTTGCCTGCTTTTTCAGTCCCTTTTTACGCAGATCCCAATATTTCTGTATCTCTGTGATAAACTGCTCATAATCCATGTCCTAACTCCTTTGGAAGATTCTTTCCGAACAATTCCCGGATCGGAAATTCCGGAACTAATTTGTTTGTCGTCCGCAGGAAAAAATCTATTTGCGGTTTTCCTGGAATGATCAGTGGCATGCCGAAGTTCTCCAATCTGTTAACAGGAATAATCCTGCTCTAATTCCTCCTGTGTGGGGAATCTTGCTTCATCCTCGTCAAGAAAGTCACCAGTACAGGCAAAACGGAGAAAATCATGAAAGTCCTTACAGATATAAAGTTCCCGTGTTTCCATATACTTCCTTACTTCCGATTTGCTGTTCCATTTTACCCCGGCGCCCATCATGTCATATACGCCCTCTTCATGTATCGTGACAACGCCGCCGTTTACCACATCCAGATACACCAGATATCCGTAAACCTTTCCAAGCCCGATAAATCCTGCCTCCAAAAAGCAAGGGCAATCATCCTGTGTTTTCTGTTCTTGCTGGAGGTTCTTCAAAAATTCTGTTCCGCTGTTTCCCTGAATATTATGCCACTCGAACTCAACCGTTGGGCCAATGTCAAATTCGGGCCGGGGAACATAGCCATTTTTCTCCCGTGAAAAGGTTTTGCTCCATGAACAGGCAAAGGAATCTCCGCAAAAAGAAACAAGTACAGTAATGTCACCTGGCATTTTATAGCTTAACAAAAATTCACGGTAGAGCGCTGGCAGCTTATATCCAAGTCCTTTCTCAATCTCTGATAAATCACTCTCCGTAAGGACAGATTCTTTTAATGGTTCTTCCCATAATTGCGGTTCACGTTTTCTCAATGTCTCCAAATACTTTTTTGCTGCTGTCATAAAAGCCTCCTTTGATAAATCATAGTTACCAACTATCCCAGTAACTGGGGTTTATTGGATCAAATTCATCCTCCCAATAGCGGTATAAGTCATATATTCGGTTCTTGTCACGGTCTTTTCCGGATTTTATCATACACACAAATACAGTCTGGCTGGGAGGAAAATACTTTAGCTTGCTTTTCAACTTCATTATCACAGGTTTATTGACAAAGAGTTCCCGCTTCGGCCTCGCAAAATGCCCCCAATACAGATTGGGATAATTCTTTATGACTGTTTCCCCAAGATAGATAGAAATATCCAGCGCAAGGGATAATGTTTCATCTGTATATTTCATGGTTATTTTTCGGACATTTTCCTCCATCCACTTCGGATATCTTGAAACATTGTACTCAATTTCTTTCCTCGTCTGGGGAATCTGTTTGATTTTTGTTTCATACCAATCCCATAACGGAATCAACGATTCCGGCGAATAATCAAAAGGCTGGCTTTCCGGACGTTCCTCTTTCATATATTCCCAGAGCATAGTGATACGGTTAGGGATTTCATTCTTAAACCACAAAAAATATTCCTTAGCTCGTTTGGGTGTCAGCTCAAAAAATGCGTAATTATCAAAAAACTGTTGCGCTGCAATTTTATTATGGTTAGCAAAATCGAAAGGCGCAATCATTAAGGAATAGCTCATGGACAATCCGCCTCCTTTTCTAAATGTTCTTATTTTCTCCGCCAGACTCCAAACAGGCTTTTCTTGTAATGTTTCAGCGCCTCGATTGCCGGCCCGTAATTTCCTGCCGCCTTCAGATACTCAACACCTTTTTCTATATCCTCCCGTACGCCGATTCCCTCAGCATACATCATTCCCAGACCATAGCTTTTGTAGGGTGAATCCCGACTTTTCTCCAAAAATGCTTTTCCCCGCGCCGGGTTCTGCTGGCAGCCGCGCCCCAGCAGATAGCAGATTCCCAGCAGATCATATTTGATACCTTCCGGCTCCTTATCTCTCTCCAGCCATTGAACCGCCTGCGCATAGTCCACAGCCGTACCCCAGCCGTTGAAATACAAACGTCCCAACTGTCGGCAGGCATAGCTGTCGTTACCATAGCTGGCAGTCTTTTTGTAGCACTCCAGGGCATAGGGCAAACTGCGCTCCACCACCCTGCCGTTCCAGTAAATATCCCCTATGATATGCCAACTCCAGAGATGTCCTGCCTCTGCCGCTTTCAGCGCCCAGGGAAGAGCGTCTTTATCGTTATCCTCTGTATAGGCCAGATAATGGGCGTAGGCATACATACACTCCGGGTAGCCCCTTTCTGCGCCCTGGCGTGTGATAGAAACTGCCTTTTCTGGCTCCGGCGGAATGTATTCTCCCCGGCCATACTGATAATAGTGGCAGTAATTCCGCCCCGCCAGAATCATGCCTCCGGAAAATGACTTTTCAAACCAGGGCAGGCACTGTTTTATCTGCTGCTGTTTCCATGCATTCCAGGCTCCCTTATTTGCGAAGTCACTTTCCTTATGATCTTCAATCTCTATAATGTCCAGATAATAATAGGTGTTCCCAATCATGTACTGGCAGAATGCGCATCCGTTCTCGGCTTTTTCATAGATTACATCCCATGCTTCTTTTATACTGTCAAAGGGCATAATCTCCTTAAACTCCGGTGTCAGCAAATCCATACGCAGCGCCCCCAGAACCGCAGCGGCGCTGCCCAGGGAGATGGCCTGATGGAGCATGGCATAGGCCGCCGCCTCGTTTTCTTCAAAGGGGTGGTATTCCCAGCTGTAACATGGGCCGGAAAAGCAGCGGGAGAGGAAATAGCAGGCGTCCCCATCCCCGTCCTTTGCCGCAGACAATAATGCGTCCGCCGCCGCTTTTGCCTTGTCGTTATTACAGCAATAATAGAGGTCTTCAATGGCCTTATCCACCACATCGCTAAAATACTTACCCATGTTTCTTTTTTCCCTTTCTGTTTGCTTTTTCTATCTGGTCAGTAATATCAGCCCAACCGCTCATTTCTTCAAAAATACCAGACTTCAAATAGTTGACCAGCCAGAATTTCACCTGCGTCACGGTTCCTTCTTTCGCCAGAAACCTGGTATTCCCTTTTCCTGTGTTATTGGTGCACCAGATCACCATCAGGTCATTCTGAACGCCGGGAAAGAAATCAAGCGCCTGTGTTCCCCATTCCAGAAATACCTTTGTGTATTTCCCCTCATGGATGCCGTCAATGGCCAGTTCCACATCCCTGGCGGAGAAAAAGGTGTGTTCATCATGCCAGCTCTCCCCAAAAATCACCAGAAGCTGACGCCAGTTCCGCATTTGGCCTTTCTGTTCCCTTTGAAGCTGCTGCCAGAAAGATTTTATGTGTTCCTCCGTCTGCCGGGTATCGGCTTCGCTTTTCCCCGCCCTAATCTCTTCTGTATTTCTCAAAGAGTCCGGTTTGTTAAAATCAGCAACCGGTTCTGCTGCCTCATCTGTATCTTCCAGGCTGTCCTCTGTTTCGCCTGGACAGATACTGTTTTCCTCCCATTCGGCGTCCTCTTCCCCGCTGCTTTCCTCTTCCTCGTCATATCCATTCTCTATTTTTTTCCACCCCGAAAGATCAGCGCCGCCAGCCAGGAGTTTTTCAAACCAGTCTTTCGCCTCGTCAAACCCTGTGCTTTTATAGTACGATTCATATCCGCCTTTCGATTCGTCCAAAAATACTGTTAATCTAAAAAGTTGGTGATACATGCAGAAAATCTGGCTTATATTCCCTGTCTCTTGTACAGCAAAAGGCGGCAGAATCTGAAGTTTGAAAACGCCCCCTTTATCACTTCTCATCAGGCTTTCCATCTGTTTTTGTAAAGCCTCCGCCGTAACATTGGATGTCCTGTTTCCGGATATGTCCGTAAGGATAAACTGGCTGGCCGGCGCCTGCTTATGTCTTTGATCCGGCCCCACCAGATCACGTACCCCGTCCCATATCCCCAGCAGGCCAAAGCCCGCCATGCCAAGCCCGATCAGGAGCCGGACAATGCCGATCACTTCCTTCATTTCAGCAAGCCCGATCACTATCAGACCAAAACCCAGAAATACAGCATAGCCTCCCAATATAAGAGGTGTCAGCCGCAGCCGTTTTCCTGTTCTGTTATTTTTTCTCATCATCTGCCCCCTGACGGCTTGTTTCTAAAAGCCCACATGAAAGGCCAGGCCAGTCTGTTCCTGAACCCTTTCAAGCAAGCCTCTCCCTGCGGCCGTCTTTGTCAGCAGCATAAAACAGACTGGCTCTATACCCAAAACCAGCAAGGCTTCCTGATTTTTGTGGACATATGCCATCTGCAAAGGGAAATCGCCCAGATCTATCAGTTCCGAATGATCCGAGAGGGGGATAAAATCATCCTTTATCCGATCTGCTATGTTTTGGAAATATTCCTTTGAAAACTTTGCAGGGAAAAAGTCACTGAACAGGCAGGTTGGTTCATGAGTATGTTCGTCCCGCGTCATTTCTTCCCATTCCTGAATCGCATGGATTACCAGAAATAATCCATATCCGTCCAGGCTGCGGTTAAATCGGAGGCCCCAGTCCTGCTTACGGATGTTCAAAGGAGCATGGATGAAAGGGATATTCCGCTTTTTCCAATAACTCTGATAAGCCGCCACAGCCTTTCGCTTTCCATCATCGTCCCCCGCTTCGCAGGCGGTTTCCAGCTCGTCCTCATATTCCCAGGCCATTTCTTTGGGGTCATTTTCTTCCCATGTGTATAAGTCGCCGGAAGTTTTTCTCTTTTGTATCCCAATGATATCTCCCTCTCCGGGAGAAAGAAAAAATCCCAGATAGTTTCCCTCACAGTGGAGAAGTTCCAATGGGCGCAGATAACCGCTGGTGACTAACAGGTCTGCCATGTGCCGGTAAATGTCCCGGATAGGAACGGGGAGCTTTACATGGAGCCGCTTTTCTGTCGCCAGGATTTCATCCTCCGAATAGCATTTCCATTTTTTCAAACCGTCCATATACTTCGGGCTGATGAACTGCCGGAGTATCTTTAATTCTTTTTCAATCGCGTACATAGTTTCACCTTTAAAACAGGCCCGCCGCCTGCATCTCCTTTTCTTTTTCTTCCGTCCGTTCCCGGCCCTGCCCATTCCAGGACCAAAACAGCATCCCGGTTTTTTCTTCCACCTGTTCTGCAAAGGAATAGGGAACAGGCTCCTTAGTGATCATCCCATATTTTTCTTGGGCGCTAAAGGACAGGATCAGCAGGGTTTTCTCCGGATCCGTATAAGCATAGACGATATAATCTTCCGGCCCCATATTCTTTCCGTACAGCTCTACGCGAATAAGCTCAGACTTTAACGAAATGGGAATCAGCCATTCCTCCATCCTTTTACGGACTTTCCGTATTTCTTCTGCAGGTCTTGGCAAAAGGCAGCCGATGTAAAAAGGAGACATTTCCTCTGTCATCCGGGTTTTGTGCAGCTTCCACCAGTCCCACAAAACCTTATCCAGCACATGTTGGATAATAAAAATATCCCAATAAAAGCAGGCTTTCGAGAAATACTGATTGTATGCGCTTTTTCTTACCACCTCTGATTTCGGTTTTTCATCCTTCTCTTCGCCATAACTGTTGACTCCGCTTCGCTGCCAGTTATACACCGAGAGATAGGGGTCTTTTCCGTAGATTCCCCAGCCCCGATTGGTTCTCTCCATGGCTGTCACCAACAGATACTTACCGCTCCAATGGAGCTCCTCTGGGCGGCAGAACCAGGTATCTTTCTTATCGCACATATAGTCGCCCAGTACCAGGTAAAGTTCCCGGAGAGGCTGCGGCAGCTTAAAGTTCAGCCGCTTTTCTACTACGTCTATTTCTTCCTCAGTGTAGATCTTGCCTGCCTCCAGTTTGGGCTGCCAGCAAAACTCCCTGATCAGTTCCAGTTCCTCACGGATTGAGTACAACGGGCGTACTTCAAATTTAGGTTTTTCTTTTTTTAAAAACATAAACAAGTTCTCCTTCACCTGCTTTTGATACCATGAATCAAATTTCTAACAGCTTTGCAGCATATTCTTTCGGAAGAATCGTATACCGGCGGTATTCTTCCCGCAGAGCCGGATACTGCTCCGGCACAGCAGACAATGCGGCTTTCAGCCCGTTTTGAATGCGCTCTATAACCTGCCGGAACAGCGGTGTCTGGGAAACCTGCTCCCATGCGTTCATCACGTCTACTGCTTTATTGGATTGGAGTGGCGTACCAGTAAGCTCAATGCTGGCATCCGCTAACATATTCAGCATTTCATCCATTTCAGAAAAATCTATTTCCTGTTCATATTCCTCAAATTCTTCAAAATCCAGCCGTCCGCCGCAGGTGGCGGCCACTTCCATCAAAAGAGTAGAAAGCCATGTGAGTATCTGCCATTCACAGGTTTTTCCCCAGGGGATATCTACGAAGTTCCTGGAAAATTCTGCCTGTGCCTCGGTTATTTCTTCCCCCACATTATAATCAAGGGTAGCGGCATAAAGGTTATTGGCAAAGTCCTGAAAATCAGAGACTGCTTTCTTTCCCTCCAGATAGTCCCAAAGTGGATCAATCGCCTTTTGAAGAATAGTCGGAAGCGTCCTGCCCTGATTCGCCAGGCCCTGGCGAAGTGTGTGCATATATGGTTCCAGAATTAAAAGATTTCCCAAAAGCCGGGAATGGCTGTTGCTGTCCGCAAAAGCATCGTGGGCTATATCCTGAAAGTCCATCATCCAGTTAGCCGCCTTTGGCCCGTTCAGTGATGAAAACTCTGTATCAAGAGTGTATTTCATAAATTCCCTCCCTTTATTTTTCTAAACCAGAGGTTGTGTTCCCTCTGAAACCAGATATCCTTCCCGACGCATTTCCTCCGGGGATAGGAAATCACTTTTCCGCCAGTAGCTTCCTGTTTCAACATAACATTGGTTTTGATATTTATATATTATTTCGTTTGCCTGGCTTGCACTGATTTGTACCTGCCTTGCCTCCTCTGGAGTAATGTTAATCTCAACAAGCCAGGATACTATTTCTCCAGCCATATAACGGATATAATAATTATTCTCCCTTTTATGCAACGACAGGCCGTACCCTTCAAATATTTTCATGCCGTTTCCTTTCCACACACGATATCCTTAAAAACCATCTATGCTGTATACAGGTTCTCTCTTTTTAACACAGCAAATATCTTTTTCCGCATATCTTTACTTATCTTTTCAATGGCCGCTATATACCCGTCTTTATCCTGCTCCAGCCATGTACAGACAAAGCTCCGGTAAAACTCCTTTTCCACTTTCGTTTTTCCCGGCCCTGCATAGACTGCAGAATACATCTGTATAATATCTTCTTCTGATAACTGATATGTCTGGACTGTATGCGCAAGAAAAGAGTGTGCGTAAGCGGCTCCCAGCTCGCGCAACATCTCCCTCACTGGCCCCCGTACCATATCCACATATCCCTTTTTTATCCCATAAGCCACGAGCCTTTCTGTAAACGTGCATACCTTTGATAAATAACAGAGTTCCACATTTTTTCTGTACGGAAATCCCATGATGTATTTATTCGCAGGCATTCTTTCCGGCATTACGTCTGTTTCTCCTGAAAGCCAGGACCGGAACGCCTGCTCTTCTACAGCACTGCTGTTTATAAATTCCATCTGGCAAGTCCAGGCTGCTGCCTCCTCTTTTGCAATATCGATGCCTTTTCCTTCCGAATTCAAGAAGATCAGAATATACCCTTTTCCTACATGGTTTGAATCCCGGAATACTTTCCTGGCCGTTTCTTCGTTCTGGAGAACAAGGGCTTTAAAATCCTGTTCTTCTTTTTTACTCAGGCCCATGCCGCTGGCCTGTATATATTCTTTGATTCCTTTTTCTGTTTCCCGCTTTTCTTTCCATGCCCCGTCCATATGGTTCTTCCCTTTCAGTGCAGTTTCCCGGCCAGTTCTTCCAGATCCGCTTTTGTCATAGGCGGGATCAGGATATGGTCCGCATCGAACTGCCGGACACCATCATGCTTTCTCATTTCCTCAATAAAACTCCCATAAGGGAACATCCCCTCCAGCGCACGCTTCTCACTGTAAAGTACAAACTGGACGAACCCTTCTGTTATTTTCAGTTTACTCAGATTCAGGAACCCGTCAACACGGACAGGAAAAACACTCTCACATTCTTCTGTCAAGACATAAAAGGCTCCTATCTCTTTTGTACCGTTTTTCTGCAGAAGCCTCGGCTTTGCGTAATAGACATCCAATGCCTGAATATCATGCAGCGTCTGCTCGAAGTCTGAAAGATCTGTACATGCCTCCCATGCGGCTACCTTGTCCACTGTCAGCGTATAAGGCCACCTGGCCAGCGTAAGGATATGGCTCCCAAATTCTTTATTCCCGCAAAACTGGTTCAGTGACTTCCGATTGAACATGACAAAATTCTCAATCCCCTGCTCCAGTTCCCTGATGCTGAAAGCCCTATCTTCCTCCACACAGTACATTTCCACTCTACCCAGACGCCTTTCCATCTCACCTGCAAGCCTGGTAAAATCCATAATCTCTGCCTTGGTGGTAGGGATATTATAGCTTATCTCATAATATCCTTCCCTGGCCTTGCCGCCATTAAAAAAGATCCCCCGTCCTATACGCTCAGGATTATAAAAAACAGCGGTTCCCTGGCTCTGCTCATTTTCCTGAAGGATATAAAAATCATTATTGGAACCATAGCAAAAGCCGCAGGCGTGAGCCAGCGATGGGATATCAAGTATCGTCTTTCCGAATAGTTTCTTCTGTCTGATCTGCAAAGTAAATGCCATAGCAAAATCTCCCTCGTCTATTTATGCAAACAAACATATTTGAATCAAAAATCTAACAGCTATGCAGCATATTCGTTATGTTGCTTAAAAATATAAAAAGCCGTAAATAAATATAGCTGAAACAATCACTTGTGCCACTGTCAAAAGACCTATCTTCCATGTTTCAGGAACATACCCCAATACAATCCTATTCCAAACTGAAACTGCAACAAAATATATGGTAAAACAAACAACCATACCGATACCTGCTTTTAATACGCCATATTGCGCTATCTTACGCAAAAGGCACTGATAGCCAAAGAATACGAACAAAACCGGTGAAATTGCATGGCAGATGCCAAAAACAATGCTAAGGATTTTATATCCTGTATTTTCTATCAAACTACATATTACTATAAAACCATAAAAAAGTTGAAAAAGTGTAAAGGCAATTCCGAGTATAATTGCAATCCAATGCAGCATAGATGTATTCCTCCTTGTGTTGTGTGAAAAATTACTTACTCTTGCTCCCACTTCCATTTAACCGCATACCCAACCATCTTTTAACAAGTCTTCATCATAGGGCGCGCTGATTGTATGAATCCTTCCTGAATGGATATTATGAATGATACATTCCGCCCATTCACCTTCCTTTATTTCAGAGAATAAGCCTTTACCCTTTTCCCACTTCTTTCTATCCCTATACATAGCCATTATCTCACGTTGTTCAAAAGTATGGTCATTCATTGGGATTGCAATAATGTCTCCAATTCTAATTGTTTCTCCTTTTTCAGCGAGAATACATACTTGAACTTCATTCTCATCATAAGCTGATGTACTTGCCATTTGAAAAATCATTATATGCACCTCAATTTCCGATTTATATTTAACTATATTTATTTGCTCTCATTCTTGCTGCTTTTTCCAAAATCCTCTCCAAATACCTCATGGAAAATATCCTTAGCGGCATTTTTATCAAAATTGAAAGCGCCAGGACTTTGGGCGGGAAATCCTTTTTTCTTAAGCATGTCTACAAATTCATTGTAGCCTGCCATGCGGGGCGTAACAGCAATCTTCCTTGTTTTCTTTTCATCCTGAAAGTAAAAATACCATGCAGCAGGAGAGGAGGGATAAACTATATTCGTCTTTGAATTTTGAAGTTCTTCCCATCGAAACTCCCGCCGGTCTTTACGGGACAATGCAAAAATGATTTTTTCATCATCGTAGAAGAATCCCCAGTTGCCCATATAGATCATGCGCCAGATCGTATGTATGGCAATACTGCCAAGTAAAATGCCCATAGCAGAAAATACCACCGGAGGCTGTCCGCCATTGAGCAATTCACGGAAAGCGAAAAATGCTGCGATTGCACACACAATGGCTGCCAAAACCGTAATGATACGGTCAGATGTACGAGGTATACATTTTTTCATCGTCAAATACTCCTTGTGGTGCTCTTGATGTTTATGCTTATTTCTGGCTCTTTCGTGTTATTGAAACATAATCGACCGGTTTTCTTGAATTGCCAAATCGCATAATCCAATTAACCTGTCGATTAGAAACTCACAATCAGAATCAATAAAGCATTCAAACAAATTTTCAGGTTTTATTCCATAAAATTTAAAAATATCCTGCTTTAATTCGATTATTGATAAATCAGGTGGTTCATTCATAAATACTTGTTTAATTTCCTGTAATTCCATTTTTAACTGGACGCACTCATCAACATTCCAACTGCCATCGCAATCTGAATGATTTAGTAAAGTTGTCATTGGTAATGTAAATTTGCTCTTGCGCTTAAGAATTTTGGAGCCTAAACCTTTATTTGTATATTTGGAAATTAAATTCCTAAATTCCTCAAAATATCTATATAGTCCAACTTCTACTCCACAAATATCTTCTCCATCTTCATCAAATATACATAAATATAGCCCCATTCCAGTTAATCCCTCCTAATTACCTTTACATATTTATGTTCATTCAAAAAGTCTTTTAACTCCAGACTTAATTTGCATTTCCGAGGAACAATCAGCCGAAGAATCGCTTTTTGCTGTTCCGCCTCCTCAGCAAGATTATATATTTGATATGTTAAGTGCAGTGCTAAACATGACTTTCCAAGTATCCAGCCATTCCCACTTTTCTTTTGATCTGGAAGACTTCTCCTTCTTGTTTGCCAGCGAGTATATTGATTTTTCATTCTTCATATATTCCTTTTAATCGAGATTTATATTCTGATTATTCTCATTTACATTACACCATGAGATAAAACTTCAAACTCAAACTCATCCTCCAGAGAAGCAATTTCCGTAACCAGATCGAGGCTCATATAATCTTCTTCCTGGCCGCTTTCCATTCCGGTCAGCCCAACCTGGATAAAAATGTTATAATACTTTGTGATCTCATCGCTGTCCAAGGGGAGATAGCTTTCCTGTCGTTCATTACCTTTATAGCTTACATTTCTATATTGTCCGTTTTTAATGTGGTAAGGACGGTAATTTTTGTCCCGGTAAGTGAAACCGTAACTCTCATACACAACATAATAATTCCCCGTAAAATAACGGATATCGGGGAAACAGCCAACCTCCGAGGAAAGGTCTTCACTGGTTTCATCAAGATAATTCCTGAAAATAATCTCTTCAATCTGCCCCAGCATTTCCTTTCGCCTCCCTGCAAGGAGCTGATATGCCTCCTGTGGAAAATCCTCATCTATGGAAATCCGGGGCTTTATCTTCAATTCAAAATTCGCATAGTCATTATCAACATTTCCTTTTTCAAAGACAATCAAGTTTGGTCTTTTTACTTCCTTTTTCTTTTTGAACTTATCAAAAATTCCCATCATTCATCCTCCCTGTCTTTTAATATGGTGATTATTGGGGCAGATAGCCAGAGCCGCCGCAGGTCTTACAGATCTTTCCCACATCTACCTTCAGCAACGGAAGTTTTTTAAGGAGCAGCCCCTTTCCCTGGCAGTCCGGACACACAACACAGTCACCTTCGGGCTTCGGCTGTACGGAATTGGGGTAAGTCTCCCGGTATTTCTGATACTGTTCTAATACCTTTTCCGCATCCCGCTTAAATTCTTCCTGCGTCTTTGCGCCGATTCGGTGCAGCACTCCCGTCAGTTCCAGCGTTTTTTCAAAATCCTTATAACCTCTTGAAAGCCGGTTCAAAGGAATCTTTCTCTGCTTCTTCTTTCCCTGGATATAAAAAATATAACCACCGCCCGCTCGCTCGGCCTGCACATGGATCCCCGGTATTTCCTCCCACCGGAACCGGTATTCTTCCTTGCGGGAATAGTGGAAAACAGCCTTTTCCATATCATATTCCGTCCAGACCAGACCCAAATAAAACATACGGTAAATGGCATAACCCAAAAGATCAACACACATGACTAAACCAGCCAGAAATATCAGCCGTTCCTTATGTTGTGTCTGTGGATAGATAAATGCAAAATAGAAGGCAATACCCGTCAGTGGAACAAACAAAACCGCAAAGACCAGAAATGTGACAATTTTTGAAAACAGTCCTATTGTGCATTTTTTCATATTTGTCACAGCTCCATATCCTTTATGCATGTATAATAATCACCAGTGTCAACGCCATGATACTGGCCTTGCGGACCATATCTTAGGATTAAGATTTCAAGATACAGGTCAGTCATTATCCCAGGACGCACTAAATCCGGTAATTTCAAAAAACGGCATATAAAAATGGAAGTGTCCGTCATGGGTGTCAATGTTCCAGCCTCCTTTGAGGCCAATCACCGGTCCCCGGTACATCCAGCCGGTTTCGTCCTCCACTCCAACAGGGTAGCCGTCCCGCAGATGATACCATACCGGCAGGGTGATCGTCTCGTTATTGGCCCAGTCCATCTCCTTTTCCTCCCAAAAGCTGTAGGAAAATTCGTAGGAATGTCCATCTGCGCCGGTGACAGTAAAATGCTCCGCCGTTCCTTTCACATCAAAATCCAGACGGACCAGCAGCGTATAAAGGCCGCCATAGCTGATAACGCCGCTTTCCAGGCCGATGCCGGTAAACAGCTCCGGCGGCAAAACTACCTCCCCTTGTCGGACTCTGGGCTTCGGACTCCAAGGCCAGGCGTTGACTGCGTATTCTTCCAACTCTGTCTGGGAAAATTCATCACAGGGCAGCTGGTAAAAGGCGTAATATTTCTTTACGGAATCCTCCAGGGCTTCCTGAACCGCCTCCGGTTCATCCTGCGGCCCATGGACAACCATCTCCTCAAAGTTGTGGAACTGGGGAGAGTAGGTCCGCCAGGGCAGTTCCGGCTGGAACTTAAATTGTCCCTTTGGCATCAACTGTGCCAGAGGCTTGCCCTCTATCCAATCGTAAAAAGCGGACAACTGTTCTAAAGCCGGGGTGACATCAGCGATAGAAGTATATTTGGTATCCAGAATTTCGTCATACAATTCCCAGGCGTCTAAGCTGCCTCCCTCGTTCTGATATTGCTCCAGATAATATGCTGGGATCACCTCTGCTTCATCAGAAACCAGCCGGGAATAGAGCATTGGCACCGGATCGCCCCCGCCCTGTCCTACCCAGACCTGGAAAACCGCATCCGGCAATCCATCAAACCAACATTCCCAGGTCTGAAGCCCTTCTTGCCGGATATTGATCGTTTCATCCGGGTATCTTCCTGTCAGGTATTCCTCTACATCAGCTCTGGTATAGGGACCCCGGTATTCATAACAGCCCGCAAGCGACAGAGCCAGCAGGCAGGCCATCCCAACAGCAAATATTTTCTTAACCATTTGTTACTATTTTTGTTACCTCCCGACTGTTTGAAATATAGGCATTTACGTTCCAGACAAATTGATGGAACACCGCCTATATTCAAAACAAAAAGGCGCTCCCCGCCACGCAGTTCCCTGCGGGCATAAGAGCGCCACTGTTGACGGTATAAAATTGAGCATAACAAATATGCGGGGCTATATAGTTATAGCACCGCTCCGCTTGCTTGCTTGCTTGCTTGCTTGCTTGCTTGCTTGCTTGCTTGCTTGCTTGCTTGCTTGCTTGCTTGCTTAAGAATGACACAAGATATCATATTTGTCAAGCTCCTTTTCTAAAAAATATATTGTAATTATAGCAGAAATCTGCTGTTCTCGCAAGAGGGAGGGATTTTCCGATTTGTAAAGCATTAAAACGATATACCGTCCATCTTATGATGATTTCATGCCGAATGGATACAAGAAACAGTAAGATAAATGCTGGTTTCAAAGAAGATCGGGGATTTCATCCTTTGCCGGCTCTTCCAGATAACCTTTTACAGTATCAAACATTTTCCTTGTTTCTGGCTGCATCAACTTCTCAGATTCCCTCTGTAACAGATACCAGCTGCGGAGATATTCCAAAACCGTTACCTGCAGCAGATTCTTAACTTCCTGATCTTCACTTGTGGCCATGTCCTCTAAAAAAACAAAAACTTTTTTTATCTTGACGTTATCCTGGCGCTCGCTCACCAGCAGACGGCCAATATAATCACAGAAGCATCGGTCAAAATAAATCGTCTGCCCCCTGGTTTCCTGATCCTGAAATGTATCCTGAATCCATGCCAGTTCTTCTGCATAACGCCTGCTGATCTCTGGAAATTCCTTTAATAACTCATTCACTATTTCAGAATAAGAGTACATATCCTTTACCTCTTCATTTTGTTCCAACGTTCCGGACAGGATAAAGGTTTAAGCTGTCCGAACAAAATCCGATTAGCGTGTCTACATCTCTGGCTGTTGCATTCTTTCCAGACCTGCTGTCACTTCCTCCAATTCTCCAGCTGTAAGAAAAGTTTCACTTATGCTTATGTTTTCTAATTTATGCCTGGAGTTTTCCGTTTCATAAGTCAATTTACTTGCTAAAATCCTTATATTTATTTCATCGCGGACTGCAAAAACAAAACAGTTACAGTCTGATATTGCAGCTGGGGTTATATTAAAACAATCATTATTATCATTTTGAGTGTCTTCTGGGAAAGTAATATCGTAAATTTCCGCAAAAGCCTGTTGTGGAGGCAAGACATATAACCGCTTGTCTGTTGTAACGTTCCTTAACTTCTGTCTCAGGTATTCAATCTCACATCGGAGAGTAGCTGTTACAATCTCTTTTGGATAGATGTCACCATTTATGCAGATAAGCAGAACTCCATTCCCAAAAGTATCATCAAGATTCCATTCATTTATAACCCCGCTCAAAACAGCAAATTTATAAGGATTTCCTGATATCATAGCCACCTCCGCCCAAAATGTTTATAAAATCCCGGATCACATTTTTATCCCATAAAACGCAAAATACTCTTTTAGCTTATCAAGATTTTCCAGATAAGAATCAATTTTTGCCAGTGTATTAAATTCTCTGTCATACAAAACAATCCAGCCCAAACTTTTTGAAACGGAGGACACTTCCTTTACTGAAAACTCCTTAGTCCGCCCGAACCGAGAAACCACCCGAACCTGTTCTCCGTCTATTTCCACTTGGCACACCGTCCCAGTCCGTAAACAGACAATACCTATCCCCATTGTGACCAGCCCAACAATAATTAACGCCGACCGTTCTGCTATGGTCACAGTAGAAAAGATGACTGCAAGGAAAGGAGCCAGTCCAATCAATAAAAGGAACCATCCCATTCCCGCAAATCCAATTCGGGCAGAGCGTTTCAAACGGAGAGTGAATTGCTGTTGAGGAATGGAAGATTTCACTGGTTTTGGCTCAGGGCTGTCCTCAGCCGGGGAACGCCATCCGGCAGGCGCATTGACTATGAAGACTTTCTTTTGGAGCAGCCAGAGGAACATCAAGTCCGCGTGTTCCATGCTGCTCGCAAACTTAGCCAGCACTTGATAGTCCTTGCCATAGAGTACATTACAGCCATTCCCCGGCCCCAGCACCACACCGGCGATATCACGGACGGAAAACATACGGTCTTTCCGGAGCCGCCTCCTCCACCGGAGGCTGCTGCCTTCCACGATGAGCCGGGTTCCCGATGCAAAGCGGCTGTGTAAGGCAAAGTACGCTGGCGGATTGACAGCAGGAAGTTTTTCCGGGAGCAGATTGTAGGAATACCCATTTCCACCTGCGTATGCGACATGCCAGGGGCCTCTTTTCCAGTCCGCATAAGCCAGCAGGCTTTTTCTGGTAAAGAAAAAGCCGATCATCCCCAGACCTGCACACAAGAGCAGCAACTCCCAGATCTTCCCCCACAGCCTGCCCCAATCCGCCGCGGTGAATGGATCCGGAGAAACGAAAACAGGCAGAAGAGCCAGCAGCACTCCCCAGAGGACGCTGGCCGATACCGTACAGACTCCCACGGTGACATAGGCGGCAGTTTTAGAACGCCACCCATGGAACAGACGGTAGAACCACCCGATCACCAGCCCCGCAAAAAGCTGGAGCATGATACCGGAACTTTCCATCTGGCACAGGGAGCATAACAGCATCACCAGGATGCAGACAATCATCCCGATGACACTTCCTAAAATGCCCCACAGGATGCTTCCCTGTAATTCAGGACTGATTTCATTGTGAGATGTATTGTAATCATTTGACATATAACAGCCCCCTTAGTTATCCTGCCAGTACACGATGAAAATACCTGCGTTGTCTCGTCCCCAGGTACAATATTCTTTGTATGCTTCGTCCTCATATTCTGGATCTTCCCCAGGGTACAGCGCGGGAAAAACAGAAATGCTGGAAACGCCGACATCTGCCGGGTCTCTGCTTTCCAGAACCTCCCGGATATCGCAGCGGTACAGCCCATTGTCTGTATGCAGATAGAAGAACATTTCCCGTGTGGTAGCCTTTGCCCCATCTAACATTTCTATATTCTCCGTCCAGGTGTAATGCTCCCAGGAAGCCATGCGTTCACGCAGAAACTCCGCCAGCTCCTGCGCTTTTTCCGGCATGTCCTCCGCAGTTCCCTTAGCCGACAGAGAAAAGCACTCACAGAGGCCGTCTGTGTCACCCGCCTGTGCAAGCTCTACCAGCCTTTTCATGGTATACGGCCCTCCTATGGCTCCCTGCGGCTGATCCTCCATCCGGTATACAATGTAAATGCCCACTGGCTTTTTAGGCGCATATTCCCAGGATAACTCATTGGGATAAACCGTTATATCAGAAAAGCCCACTAAATTTGGTTCTACCGTGTCTTTCAGCACCTCGCCAATGTCGCACCGATAGATTCCACTGTCTGTGCTGAATGTATAGAATGAGGCCCGTGTCATAGTGGCAACACCGCTATGCCGATCCCCCTTGCCGGTTCCCGACAAAAAATCCCAGGCGGTTACATTTTCTTCTGCAAAGCGAATAAACTCTTGAATCTGCCCGTAAAGTCCCTCTGTATTTTCCCGTACAGCCAGAGAAAAAACCTCATAAATGGTATCAGCATCCTCCGCCTCTACCAGCTTCATTAACGCCTCCATTGTGTTTCTCGGAACATTGAACGGCTTGTATTCCCCATCCACAAGCAGCTCCGTGTGTTCGGATGCTAAAAGGTTTCCGATGAGGTTGCCATGGCAGCCACAGAGCAGCACACAAAGAGACAGTGGGATGATCATTCTAAATCGTTTGGTATTCATCAGAGTTCCTCCACGGTTGTTTGTCTTTGTTTCAAGATTCCTTTGACAGATGTGAAAGGCGCAGGCCGTCAAAAGGCTTCCCAAGGGAAAAGTCCTTTTGGGTTAAAAGAAACCGGACGGCCTCATCTGCCGGGAGCGGCACACCCCATTTTTCCATCATTTCCTCCGCCTCATCTATGAAATGGAGCGAATCAGGATTATGGGCAACCGTGTCAGGCGACCATTCACAGACCATTGTATAAGCATTCTCCATTAAAGCATTCACAAGAATCATTTTTGTGCCGAATCGTGTATAGAGGTCCCGGATTTCTCTTATATCATCAGAAAATGGCGGGGCGGTTGTCAGTATCCGGTCGGACAGCAGCTCCCCCACGGAATCCAACCAGGTTCCAATCCAGTCACCCTCTGAACGGCTCGTGACAGACCACAATTCCCGCAATATCCGTTCCCAGGCGGAAAAATCCTGTCCATAAAACAACAGGGCTTCTTCCAGGCAGAGTATGAGATAAGAAACCCTGCCACGCCCGGAAACCTTATAAAAACGGTGGGAAAGAATCCGCTGCTCTTCCTGCCGCACCTCTTTGGGCTGTAAGAACTTTATCAACCGATAAATCAGATAAAGAAAAACAGCAGCTCCAGAAAATGTAGCGGCAATTACAATCCCGCCGAAAAAGCCGCTCTCAATAAGCTGCCCGATCTTATCCATGTTGTCCGGCCTCCTTCTTTGTGATTTCCGTTTCTGCTACCGAAAGGGCTTTCTGCACCTCCAGGTTCTTGATTTTGGGCAGAGTGCTTTTCAGAAGTTCAAGGCATTCCCAATCCCGTCCCATTTCTTTCAACAAATAGATCTTATGTACCGTGATATAATCGTTCAAGGGAATGCCACCATATACAAGCATGATGCCCGTATCGTTTTGTATCTTTGCCTCGCATTGTTCCATCTCTTTCAGATACTCCTCCGCGCTGCCCCCGGACTTCCAGGCTGAATAGGCTGCGTTCCACCGGACCACCACCCGCCTCTGGCGCAGATAGATATAGACGAGGTTTATCAGAAACCATGCAGCACAGACCGCTCCCATAAAGCCCAAAGTGAACGGCCAGTTTAATGTCACGCCAACCCATCCGAGCCACAGCATCTCCGCCAGTGAAGCAAAGAAAAAGAAAAAGGTCTTATGCTGCCTTTTCAAGTTGAACCGGTTGATCTTCATAAGAAAGAACATCAGCGTCACAAAAGCCATATCTATCAAAAAAGGCAGATACCTCTGGTCTTTCTCCGGATCAAACGCCAATCCCAAAGAAATCATCATAACGCAGATCAAAAAAATCCCGATCATATCCCTTTTGTTTTTCAACTGTTCTCACCTCTCACATCCGCTTTTTTACTATACCGTATTCTATCACAATTCAGGGCATGTTTCCAGCTGGCATAAACAATCCCTGTTTACATGCGTGCCTTGATATTCTTTACAGCATTCCCGTTTCTGTTTTTGACAGAATGATTAACTTCTATCACAAAATACCGATATAACAAATAAGACTAAAAATTTCCCAAAAGGCCGGCAGTGCCATGTTTTCTATATTAACAGACATCAGACAGAAGGTTATTCTATGACAATCACGCAGATCGTACAAAATCAGCAGCATCAACGGATTAGTGAAATTTCTCAAAAAACACAGGGCAAAGCTCATGTCAATCCCTACAGCACACCCGGCATGAGTCTGAACAATGCAGGTGATTACCGGAAAATCGTTCCCGTGGACAATGATGTGGCACAGCAAGTCAGGCAGATGGCTTTCGACCACATGAAAAATGGTTACGGGGTAAGCGATGGCGAGGACATCAGCCAGGTCATCCGGGACTACACCATGTCTCTGGCGCCGGAACAACGGCTCAGTGCATCCTGGACACTGAATGAGCTGTTTCACAGCGAGGCTGCCCGTCTGGGCGAATACGTCCACCAACAGGACCCGGACTGGGACTGGGGAAAACCTTTTGACACCAGCATTTTGGACGGTTATCAGCAGGGCGTGGATATACTGATATAACTTCTTTGGAACAAAATATCTGAATGGGGCGCAGCATTCTTGGTGCTGCCCCTTTTTATTTTAAGCTAACGCTGCACTAAAAAAGGATAAAGCCCCTGTTATGACAGGCCATATCCTTTTCTGCTCTTTTTAAATGAACCATTACTGATCCATTCCATGTTTCTATTACTGGTTAGCAGCCTTGACCATACACTCATTTTTTCCATATTCATACATCTTCATGGCGAGTATTCTGGCGATCTTTTCCATGCTGTTTAAAATAGTTTCCACATCTTCATTCTCATCTTCCCCAAAACGCTCGCAAAGATTCCGTTCTGCCCGATAGATGCCTTCATACAGAAGGCAGCACTCTTTTCCCTCGGCAAATTCATCCTCAATGGCACACGGTTCCAGCAGCGAAAGTAATCCTTCTGTCAAAAATCCATTCATCTTATCAAAAATTTGTTCCTTCAACATATTACATCCTCCTTTTGTCTCACTTTTACAACCGATTTTAATATGGAATTCAACTAAAATCAATAGTGGCGGTGCAAAAAGTGAGACAAACTTCTCGACACTTTTCGACAGACGGAGGGATACTATGCCAAAACCAACAGGATCATCAGGAGAAAAGAATCTGGTCAGCAGCCGGCTCATTGAACTCCGCAGACAGCAGGGACTCTCTCAGAGGGATCTTGCCCATAAGCTGCAGCTTGCCGGTTATGACATGGACAAAAATGTAATTACACGTATTGAAACCAACAAACGGTATGTAACAGATATTGAACTTCGGGCCTTATCACAGGTGCTGGGCGTCAGCTATGCTTATCTGATTGATGGGGCAGAAAAATAGAAACAGGATGCCACTGCCTGTCTATAGATGGTATCCTGTTCCTTATGCCGTTTTTAGTTTAATCCCCTTTTTTCCATAGGCATTTCTCAATGTATATCCATCTTCTCCGCCCATTTCAGCCCTTCATTTTCCTTCAGAAGCCCCATGTGGTACAGTGCCTGCACGCAGTCCGCATAGCCCTGAATGTAGGCACGCTTCTCCTGGGCAGACGCAAAATCTTCCAGGCGCTCTTTCATTTCCTCTGCCTTCTCCTGCTCTTCTGCAGGCAGGGTTTCCAGAAACACTTCCCACTCCTGCTCCGTTTCCTTCCATGCCTCCAGAGCCGCTTCAAATTCCGGGGTAAGCACATAGCTTTCACGCTTTACATTCTCCCCGTTCAAAGTTCCTAAAAACTGGGCAATTTTCATCCATACATCATTTAACATTTCACTTCTCCTTTTTCTGTTATATTTTCCACATTTCCTTATATTTTTACCCTTACTGCTCATTATACATATCATAGGAGAGTTTTATCAACTATAACCGCTTAATTATTTATGCCATAGCAGATAAAATTAGTCCATAGCAAGCAAGGAGGCAAGGGAATGGATGACTTATTAAGGCAGATCGGCAACCGCATATTGGGCCGCAGGAAACAGCTCCGCATGACACAGGAGGAACTGGCAGAAAAAGCAGGCATCACCCCGCAGACTGTTTCCTCGGCAGAACTCGGCAAAAAAGCGCTCCGCCCGGAAAATATTATCCGGGTATGTTCCGCCCTTGACATCAGCACCGACTACCTGCTCCTTGGTGAAACAAATGCCAGTGACCACTCCATACTGCTCACCAAAATTTCAGACCTTCCTCCCATACAATACCGCCATCTGGAGGATATTATCAACAGTTTTATCCTGGCACTGGAAGAAAGGGAAGCACAGAGCGGAAAATGACCTCCCTGTGCTTTTTAGCTGCTCCGAAACGCCGACATGGTATCTGCAATCAGCGCAAAGGTTGCCTGATCCATTTCTTTCTGAGGTTCTTCTTTCTCTGTTCTCCTTTTTGGTTCTATGGTTCCCCGTTCCTCCATATGCTCCCTGCCTGCATCTGACCTGGAGCTGTTCTGCCTTATATCTCCTTTCCCTGCCAGAATCTCCGCAACGATTTCTTCGATTGCCGCCCTGTCTATGGTCTGGGGAATGGCAATATCCGGTGTTTCCGGGCAGTTGATATAGTGGAGGACCGCATTCACAAGAAACTGCGCCTTGCTGCGCGGCCCCTGTTTTTCCAGCAGACGTATCACGGCGTCATGGGCCGGATCATTTTCATTAAATTTGATACTGAACCGCTCCCGGTCTTTCTTTCCACCCATAAGCTCACCTGCCTGCCGTTTCCATCTTATAGAGAAATTCATACCCCTTTGCATTGGCATTGATATCCTCCACAAATAAAGCATTTCCCACCTTCCCGGAAGCTTCAATCTGCCGGCGCAGAAGGATGGCGCCGCCGCCCACAAATACCACCATGCCGGACATCAGATCCAGCATGCGCTCCCGCAGGCTGTTTGCCAGATCATTTACAAAATCCTGCGCCAGCTTTTCCACAAGGGAGGAAACTTTCGGGGCATAGGTGCTCTCACCGTCCTTTAAGATACCGTCAATATCCGTTTCTTCCAGCAGGATGTCAAATTCTGAGTTTGCTTTCGTCCGAATCCGGTTATAGAGCAGGATCACTCCGTTTTCCAGGGAATCGCAGATACTCAGATCCGCCCGTCCGGAACGCATCATCAGGTAATCTGCCGTAAACCCGCCGATATCTACGATAAGCACCCTCGGCTTGTCCAGCAGCCTGTCCATCATGGTCACGGCCGCCGCAAAAGCCTGGGGATAGCAGCGCACATCCTCAATATAGATGGTATACGGGTTGTCACGGTACTGGAAGTTTACAATGCCCCTGTTGGAAAAATACCGTATAAAGGACTGGTTCTGCGCCCCGTAATGTGCTGGCGGAAGCCCCACTGCAAGAGAGACATGCACCACTTCTTCCCCATACCTCTCCTTTAAATGGAGTTCCTCCGCAATTCCGAACAGGGTAAGGATAAAAAAGCGGTCGTCCTCTGTCTTATCCCTCTTATAAGGAATCCTCTGGTTTGACAGCGTGTAAAACTTCCCCTGGTATTCCAGGATGTCGCTGCCGAATGGTCTGGTAATGCTCTCCATTAGCCCAGACACAAAGGGCCTGCTGTGGATCGTCTTCATCTGTTTATTCCCGTGGTCGATTGCAATTAACATAGTTTTTCATCTCCTTTTTTTCTTTATACTTATTACTTACGCATTAGATACGCATTTCCCAACAAAAATAAAAAAACAGGACCGGCAGCATTATTTCTGCCGTATCCTGTTTTTTACACCTTAACTTGTCCTGTCCATCCGGTCAGGTATGTATCCCATAGTACGCCTTTTCCAGATTCTCCCGGCCGTGGAGGATAACACCTCCGCAGATACCGTTCCCATAGGGCGTCTGTTCCTGGAAGAAAAAGCTGTACGGTTCAAAATCATCATACACCGTGATCTGCCTGCTGCCTTTCCATCTCAGGAAATGGTCTGCCAGGAACTTCCCCAGTTTTTTCCGCAATGCCTTTGTCTCCGCCACTGCTTTCAGGTTTCTTCTGCTCTGGAACTCAATCTTTGGCCTGCCGTTTTCCTCTAAGGACAGCATCTTTATCTGCATGCTATTCTCCCGGCTCTGCGTTATGGAAGCTTTAAATTTCTCATAGGAAAGCCGTACTGTTTCCGTCCTGCCGGACACCTTCCCTCCCCCTGCGTCACTGAGCCAGGTAAATTCTATTTCCAGAATCTCCGCCTGCTCGAAAGACTTCCGTAATGACACTTTTGCAAAGGAGCGGATATCAGATACCGTCATATATCTTCTTTCTTCCAGTTCCAGCAATTCTTTCTCCGTAAGGACAAAGCCCTGGGGAGAGTGGCAATCTTTAGAGAACGTCCGCAGGGTAATGCAGTCCTCGGATGCGGATAGTTTTATCATCGTCCTGTTATTCATCTTATAGCCTCCTTCCAAACAGGGGAGAGCCTCTTTTCTCTCCCCCGTATGCTATGATTTACTTGTTTCTGGCCGCAGCCTGTTAAGGGGTATTTCACTCGCCTGCCATCTGGAAAAACTGGGCCGGCGTCAGAACTGTTATCCCCAGCTCCCTTGCCTTTGCCAGCTTGCTCCCGGCATTCTCCCCGCAGACCAGGTAATCCGTCTTTTTGCTCACCGAACTCCCGGCATGGGCGCCCAGGGATTCAATCTTTTCATTGATGCCGCTGCGGGTATAGGGTTCCACCTTTCCGGTCACTACGACATTCATCCCCACAAAAGGATTCTCCCTTACTGCGGCCGTATTATTTTCCGCTGTCCTTTTTTCGATATGTAACATCTGCTGTAATACCTCCCATACATACAGATTTTCTTCATCATAAAACCACTCATGGATATTGTTGTGCAGGGTATCCCCGAAATCAGGGAGCTGCGTAAAATCATACTGGTGATGCACCGCGTCCTCAAATTCCTCCAGGTCACTGTGGAACACCCCGGCAAGGGTCCGGCTGGCCGTATTTCCCACCATAGGAATATCCATTGCAATCAGATACCGCTCAAAGGTGGTATTCCTGCTGCCCTGGATGGCATCCCACAGGCGCTGCCAAGATTTCTCCCCGAAGCCTTCCATATTTACAATCTCGTTCCTGTGCCTGTCAAGCCCATAGATATCCATGTAGGTGTGAATCCACCCTTTTCCAATGAATTTCTCCAGAGTGGCCTCGGACAGACCTTCGATGTTCATAGCTTTCTGGCTGACAAAATGCACGAACTGGCGCAGGCGCCTGGTCTCACAGTTCTGGTTGTCGCAGAACAGAGTCTTAGTAATCTTATCTTTCCCATTCTCCACGGAACGGCTCTCGTGGATGCGGGCAGGCTCCCCACAGCAGGGGCACCTTTCCGGTACGGCCTGCCCCATGACAAAGCGGCCGCGGTCCAGATTTTCCTCCACATGGGGGATGATCATGTTCCGCTTGCTGACCAGTATCCGGCAGCCGGGCATCAGCTCCATCCCCTCGATAAAGGAAAGGTTGTGCAGGCTTGCCCTGGATACCTCGCATCCGTCTATCACCACCGGCTCAAAAACCGCCACCGGCGAAATCTCCCCGGAACGGGAAGGATTCCACTCAATGGAGAGCAGCTTTGTTTCGTGGAGTTCGTCCTCGAATTTAAAGGCCATCCCATCTTTGTAGTGATGCCCTGTCCTGCCGCAAGACCGGGAAAAGGCTATGTCATTGTAGGATGCCACGATCCCGTCAATGGGGATATCACTGGCCTCTGCGAACTGTCGCAGCTTTGCAATGCCGTCCGCCATCTCCTGGCAGGTCAGTTTCCGCTTGCTGATGACAAATTTGCAGACATGGAAACCCAGTTCCGGAAGTTTCCGCAGTTTCTGGGACTTTGTTTCCAGTTCCGGAAACCCTTCCACCACGGCAAAGGGCATGAACATCACTTTCCGCTCCCGGCAGACTGCCGCATCCAGAAGGCGCACGGAGCCGGCAGCCAGGTTCCTTCCGTTCTTGTAACGCTCACCATTGCTGTCCGTCAGAGTTTCCTGCAGCTTCAAAAAATCATTGGGACGGATGAAAGCCTCCCCGCTCACCACCAGACGTTCCTTGTAGGGAATGTGCTGTGGTATCCCGGAAATGCCGCAGACATTGTGGGTGATTACTTCTCCGGTATCCCCGTCACCACGGGTGGAAGCTTCAATCAGTTTCCCGTCCTCGTAAGTCAGCTTGACCGTCAGGCCGTCCAGTTTTAACATCAAAAGGATCTGATGCTCCCCTGCAAAGGAAACCAATTCCTCTACGCTTTTCGTTTTGTTCAGTGAGAGCAGCGGAATCGGATGGTCTGTCTTTTTAAGATCACTGACTGCCTGAAACCCCACAGTCCGGGTAGGGGAATCCGTCATCCATATCCCTGTTTCCATTTCCAATGCTGCCAGCTCGTCATACATTCTGTCGTAGACTTCATCCGATGCGGATGGGGCATTGCTGTTATAGTATTCATCCCTGTACCGGTTTAACTGTGCGGTCAGCGCCTGTATTTTTTCCCATGCGTTCTGTGCCATTTAAGCCACCTCCTGTCCTGTGATGCGGAATGACATAACTAAAAACTTTTCCGTGTGTTCTTTATCATTGCAGTATATACTACAGATCCCGTTCTCAAATTCCCAGAACGGGGCGTTGCTCCACCAGAGGACAGACCCCTTCCCGTTGTTGGCAAGGGTGACCTTGCAGCCCGGTTCCTCCGGCACGATACTGTAAAACCCCTGGGTATTTGCCACCGTGACCTTCCGTTTCTGTCCCACGTATTCCGGGCGGCAGTGGGCGGTGATCTCGAAGCAGGTTCCCTTCTTCAAAGTCTTTTTCAACTGGCTCAGATTTTTTACCATACTTATCTCCTTTTCGTTTCAATGTTTAACTTTATAAAAAGAAAGCAGATGCCATAAAGACATCCGCTTTCTTACCTACGCAGCAACCGCAAGTGCGGGGGCATGCAGAATCTCTTTTTCCCATACATCCAGAAATCTCCTGACTGCGGGGGAAGGGGCCTGATTGCCATAACAACGGGCCTGCGCCAATTCTCCATTTTGAATCTCAACGGTACAGAGAGATTTACTCTGTTCACTGGCTTTCCGGACAAACAGGATGGTACTTTCCCTCTTAACAACCTTCTTTACATAGCTTCCTACACAATGGTGCAGGTTCTGCCCTTCTTCCAGAATCTCCTTTGCAGTATGGGGAAGGAATACCGCAAACCCATATTTTACGAAATGATACTGCTGATTCATCTCCTCAAACTGTTTCTGTATCTGCCTGTCATAGACCAGGGCCTGCTCTTTGTCCGAAACATCATTCACCTTGTCATGGGCTTTCTTTAAATCAGCCGGAAAAAGGACGAAACTGTTTTTCAGATCTAATTCCAGCCCTTCGCTCATGCACAGGTAATCCCGGTAATCTGTCAGGATATCTTCCATTTGGTAATACCCGCTACTCTGATAGGGGCTCTTTTTACAAAACCTGGCATACTGTTCATTTACATACTTCACCAGCTTATAGGGAGTCATATGCTTTAATGGAACAAGTATATTTTCTGGCCTGCTGATACTATAATCTCCACACCAGCGCAGCAGTTCTTCATCCAGTTCCACATTCGCATGAATAAGCGCTTTGATCAGTTTCATCTGGCCCAGCCCCGGATTTACCCTTTGCAGCATAGGGAGATGGGCTTTATCGAACCCCAGCACTTCCTTTAAATTCTTCCCATTTGGATTAAAACCAGAATCTGAACTATAATAATGATTGCCAAACGCAACACTTTCAGCCAGGCGGTACAGATGAAGCTTTACCAGATACTCCAGCATAGGATAGCGTTTGTACTGCACCAGATAACTGATGGCATAAAGGGGTTCCTTTTCCGCCAGATAGAATTCTTTTAACTGGGAATACTGCCACGGCGATCCTTTTAACACTTTATCCAGGTTTTTCTCATATAGGAAACCTGTCTGGTCAGCTTCAAAGCTGTACTGCCACCTGCTGAATACGGGGCGGCTGCCCGGCTGCCACGGGGTAAGGCTGTTCCTGTTTCCATAGCTGTAATAATAGCATTCTTCGGAAGTTTTCCCGGTATCATCCCAGGAAAGGAATGTCCTGGCGTTCTCATAAACACTTATATACGGTTTCCTTTCATCCCCATACTGAGAATACCTTTTAAGGAACCTCACTACAATTTCGTTTCCGGAAGTGCGCTGAATGACCTGCAGTGTATCCCGGTCAATGATCATCCCACGTTTTCCACGGCTCTTAAAGGTTACCTTCGCCTTACATGCAGGGCATACCCCTTTTTCATTATGTTTCACGCCTGTCACAAGAACTTCGGTTTTACATGCGCTGCAGAATCCCTCCATATCCGTCCTCTTTCTGTTATAAGAATAAAAAAGATAGTGCGGCATAATCTCCCGGTCAATCATCTTCCTGATATTTCTGGGAAGGGCAGGGACTGCCTTCATTCTCTCACGGATTTCTTTTTCCTTTTTTAATTTCCGCTCCCGCTGTCTTTTTTCGCTGATGTCACTCTGCAAAAAATACAGGCTGGTAAAGCCTTTAGCGACTTTTCGTTTACAAAACTTTGTCACACGTTCCTCATCGCCGGTCATATAAAAGGCACACCGCCTACTGAAATCATAATCCCTCTGCAGGTTACAAAAGGCGGCCGCACTCCAACGGGTGCTTCCATCCTCTCTGCGGCATAAAGTGACGTACTCTGTCCTGCTCTGAAACATGGTCCAGACAGGCTTAAAATTACCTGCTGCCGCCTGCTCCCGCAGATAGATATACAATACCAGAAGCCGTTTTTTACCAATATTTTTCACTGCTGTCCGCACAATGTACTTCACTTCCTCCGCATGGAGCAGCCCGTGATTCCGGTTCATTTTCAACCCCGGATCTGCAAATTTCCGGCATTCTCTTTTATTTATCTTCATCTGCATTTCCCCCTATCCTGCAATGCCTGCCAGAGTCATCTGTTCAAACTGCCCGCCATCTGCTCCTTTCTCCTGCGGTTTCTTTTCCTCCTTTTTCCCATTCTTCTCTTTCCCTGTATTTTTCTTTCCCGCAGTTTTTGTGCTTTTGGCCTTCCCATTGGATTTTCCGTTATATGCCTTGGGAACAAACTTCTCCTCCTTTTCCTGATCTTCCTTTGCGTCCGGATCACGGAAATATTCCTCCGCCCACTGATAGCACAGATCATCCGGCACGTCACTTCCATAAACGCCGTTTTCCGGCTTGATATCATTATCCTTCATCTCCTGCTCCACAAACTCCCTGGCTTTCCGGTTGATATAGAAAAAGCAGTGGATCATGGTCTTGCGGGGATGCATGGTCAGTCTGGAAAAATCCGGGTCCTCCAGGCATAAAGTCTGGATATACTCTGATACGCACTCCTTCATATTCCGGCGGGTAAGCCTTTCCGTATCGGCTCCCACACGTTTCATGGCCTGTGCGGTCACTTCTTCGTCACTCAGGGAAGACAGTCTGGCAAGCTGTACCTGTTCGGCTTCCTTCTTTGCCTGCTGCCTGGCCTCCCATTCCGCTTTCCGTCTGGCCTCTGCCGCCTCATGCTCCGCACGTTTTTTATCCTTTGATTGCTCTTCCGCATCAGAGTTTTCTTCTCTCTCATTTTCCGGCTCCCCAGTTTCTTCTTCTCCATCGGTTTCCGGGCCGTCGCTTTCTTCTGCGTCCTCCCACGCTCCATCTGAAACAGTTTCTTCCTGGGTCGGAAGAGAAGCCGCATCCGGTTCCTGCCCGTCTGAATCAAAGGGGTTCTCCCCAAACGCATCCATGCTGTCCATAAAACCATCGGGCAGCCCGTTTTCTCCCTTTCCGGGATCTCCTGCCTCCTCAAAAGGGGTTTCTTCCATACACACTTCCATGTTCATATCCTCAAATGCACTACTCATATCTGCTCTCCTTTCGTCAAAAAAGGCATAGAGCGGGTAATCCCATTCCATGCCATTGCCGCTGTCCGCCTCCATCCTTTCATTTTTTCGCAAGAAAGGGGGAGAAGCGCACAGGTTCAAATGTCCTGCCGTCTATGTAGAAATAGCGGCGGCCTGTTCCATCGTCCAGTTCCACCACATCCGAAGATGCAAGGGGGCGTCCTCTGTAGCCTTCCGGCACCTGGTTTCCGTAATATGCCGAAATCTGTTCCAGTATTTCCGTATCTTTCCATTCTTCCGGGCAGGCAAGCTCCGAATCGCACACCAGCCGGTATTCCGAAGCCGGTGGCTGCTCATACCCGGCTTTGTGCAGATCCCGGATTCCCTTAAAAGCAAATGGGATGGTCTCCTGGCCTGCGTCAAAGCAAAGCTGGTAAATGCGGAACCTGTATCTGCAGTGGGGAAAATCCAAGGTCTCCTTTGACAGTTCTTTTCCCTCCTGACAAAAAAACGCCCGGCCTTTCTGTAAATTCTGGTCTCCACCTTCTTTCTGCTGTTTTTTTCTCCGGAGCGCAAGCTGCCAGTCGTCAATCCCCTTGTAGTTGGGATTCCAGGTCAGCCTCCGGCACTCCATGCCCTGCTGTCTTGCCAGCAGGTAGATTTTGGAGCTTCCTTTTGCGATCATCTCATTGCTGTACTTGTCCATGTCGTGGGCCTCGATAATGAGTTCCGTGCCGTTCTGTGCCAGCAAAGCGAACAGAGGCCCCAGCTGCGCCACATTGTTTGCCCCTGCCACCGCTACAAAAGAACGGTTTAACAGCACATGGGCAATATCCGCTTTCAGTATTCCCTCCGTGACATAGATGGTCCGGGCAAAAGGGTTCCCTATAAAATGCACCGGGCTCCCGGATGTGACCCCCATATTTTTCGTGGAGGAGGAAAGCCAGATATATTTCGTCCCGGCTTTCTCCGGCGGGTCGTCCTTGTCCTTAAAGGGTACGTCCAGGAGGATCTGCATCCCCCGGATCAGCCCGTCAATGCCGATGGCCGGTATCAGGATGCCCGCTGTACGGCTGCTGAACTTTGCGGTCCAGTATCCGCCCTCATGAAGATAAAACCCCGGAACGCCCTCCACCTTACAGCCCTGCTTAATCAGCCTCTCTGTCAGGGAGCGGCACAGAAAATAGGGCGGGGTGCTCTTAAATCCCAGGCTGTCGATCTGTTCATCCGAAAGCCCCCGCTTCTCCGAGCGCAGGTGCGCCCGGTGTGCGGAAGTCAGGGACAACATTTCCAGCAGCAGGGAATAGGTCTGGTGTATTTCCTGGGGGCCGACACGTTCCGCCTGGGAAATCCCGGTTTCCTTTTGGCTGCCGGCGCAAAGGCTCCCTGACGGAACCCCAGCGTCGGAATTTATGTTCTCTGCCTGCCCATATCCCCAGGAAGTATCCCCCGCCTGGAGCGCGTCACAGATTTCCTGATAGGCTTCGGAATTGGTGGTATTGTTGACCCTTGCGTACAGGTTCAGCATCCCCCCGTATTCGCCGCAGTAGTTGCACCGCCACACGTTCTTGACAAAGTTGACATTCATCTTTCCTCTCCGGTCGCCGCAGAACGGGCAGTCCGTATAGGCACTGTCCGCCTGCCTGCGCCGGATGCGCAAATGCAGCAGCTCCACCACATCCATGATCCCAAACGGGAAATCCTGTGAAAACGAGCCCATTGCCTGCACCCTCCTTCCTTGCTGTCTCCTTTAGCGCTCTCCATTGCCTGCCTTTACCCGGCTTTTTTTACAGCCAGGGAATCCAGCATGATCTGGGCCGCCGCGCGGAGGATATTGTTATCCCCCCTGTAACCGCCGTACAGATAGAACTTCAGGCTGGGCGGGCGCCGTTCTGCCACTTCCGCAATGGTCTGCCCCTTGCAGACGCCGGTATCCACTACCACCTTTCCTGCTTCTTCAAAGGTCATCAGCTTGACGATCTCCTCCACAGGCATATCCGGGGTATATCGGGCGTTTGTTTTTTCCTGTGCCGTTTCCATGGAAACAGGCAGCTCCTGGACTTCTGATGCCGGGGAACCGGCTCCCACATTTTCAACACTTCCGGCATTTCCACTGGAAGATGTGGCCGTCTCTGCGGAAATATTCTGCCCGCCTAACAGCGCCATCATGCCCTGTACCGCTTTCCCTGTATCTTCCTCCATATCCTTCCTTTCGGAAACAGGAAGGCTGTTCCCCGTTCCTCCCGCCGCAGGCATTCCTGCGCTTTTCTGTACGGGAAGGGATTCCGGTTCCCCTGCCCCTACAGGCAGTTCCCCGGTTCCGGCAGGCTGCGCCGTTCCTTGAACCTTTGTTGTCTGCGGTCCAACCGGCAGACTGCTGTTTTCAGCCGGCTCCTGGACCCTGGCTGACGGTTCCGTTTTACTTTCTCCACCTGCTTCCACGGTCTGCGCTGATCCTGCAGAGGGCTGTCCTGACGGTTCCTGTGTGGAAGACAAAGGCTGCCCTTCCATCTTCTTCGTGACACCGGACTGTACCGGGAGCGTTCCGAAGCTTTCTTCCGGGCCTGCCGGAAGGCTTTCTGTACCGCCCTGGGAACCAGCCGGAAGACTTGCTGCAGGCTTTCCATTCCCTGTCATTGTTTCAAGGGGAACTTTTGTCTCTGCATCTGTGCGCTGTGCCGGACTGTTTCCCGCAGGCCCAGTATTTACCGCCACCTTTGCGCCCTGAATGGGCAGCCCGGAGGTCTGTGCCGGCTTTTCCTGCTGCGGTGTTTCTTTCTTTTCCGCTGCAGCCGGGAACGCTGTGACCGTACTTCTGGCAGGTGCCGTATCCGGCTGTTTCCCTTCTGTGGAAACCGCAGCTGTGCCAGCCAAAGCAGTTGTTTCTTTCTTCTGGGAGATTCCATTGAAAGGAACCCTGCTCCCGTAATGGCTCCCTTTCGCGTCCATGCCCACATCGGCAAACTGGATGCCAAAGCCTGCATCGGATAACGCCTCATCCATAGCCGCATGCTGCGCCGCCTGGATATACTGCCCTCCCGGCGCCTCTTCCTTCGTACAGCTGGAAGTAAAGCTGCCAATGGGGTTTTCATCCGTACGCTCCAGAAAGACCTGTGCCTCATAGATCGCCATCTGCTCCGTGATGCGCAGGGCGTTCAGGCGGATACGGCCTTTGGGGTTCGCAAGCCGGAACCATAACTTTTTATAGCGGAGATCCAGCTGCAGCATTTCCTCCCCGTTTTCCGGGGAGATAATGCGGCGGAGCAGTTTCAGCGGGTTAAACCCCGGCACTTTGTTAAGCTCTGCCACCGCAGGGATGCTCTCATACATGGTTGCTGTCTGTTCATTCTTATTCATGGATAAAACTCCTTTCATTAAATAAATAAGGGATACCCCGTGCGATTTCTGCACCTGCATCCCATTTTTAACCTGCTGCCTTCAGTTTTTCTTCCAGGAACTCTGGCACCGCAATCCCGGCGCTTTTCGCATAAGCCTTGTAATACAGGCGGATGCGCTCTCCCAGAAGGGTATTCCTTTTGCTGATCTCATTCTTGTGGATGGCCATGAACAGCACGCTCTTTTCGCCTGCCAGCACTACCCGTTTCCTTGCCCTGGTGATCCCGGTATACAGAAGGTTCCGGTAGAGCATGACGTAGTGTGCTTTCAGCACCGGCATCAGCACAATATCGTACTCGGAGCCCATGGCCTTATGGATGGTAGTCGCATAGGCAAGGTCCAGGTTCACCAGGTCCTCCGTGCTGTATTCCAGGCTCCGGTCCTCCCCGAAGTCCAGGCCGATCCGTTTCCCTTCCGGCGTATCCTCCACATAGCGGATAAATCCCAGGTCGCCGTTGGACACCTTATCCGTGTTCTTGGTCTGCATGATCCGGTCGCCCACACGGAACGTCTTTGGCCCGATACGGACCTCGTCCTCTGCGGACCGGAACGGATTCACGATCTCCCGGATGGCAGCGTTCAGATGGTCTGAGGATGCCGCCCCTTCCGTCCGGAATGGCGAGAGGATCTGCACATGCTCGATCCCATTCCCCTCAATCTCCTGACAGTATCTGTCAATGATGGCCGCTGCCGCGTCCGCCTGGCTGCCACAGGGCAGGAACTGAAAATCATTCCCATAGTACAGCTTGGTGCTGCCGTCATGGATGAACCGTGCGTTATGGGCGATCAGGCTGTCCTTTGCCTGGCGGAAGATCTCATCCAGCACCGTGACTGGCACAAGGCCGCACTGGATCAGCTCCTTAAATACATTCCCCGCGCCTACACTGGGCAGCTGGTCCGGATCGCCCACCAGGACAGTCTTCGCCCCTTTCTTCAGTGCGGAAAAGAACTTGCCCGCAAGCCACATATCCACCATGGAAAACTCGTCCACAATGACCAGATCCGCATCCAGGCTGTCTTCCTTTTTTGTCCGGCTGCCCTCGTCCTCTTCACTGACAAGGCCGAGCCCGCTGTGCATGGTACACGCCCCATCAAACCCGGTGCTTTCCGCCATCCTGCGGCTTGCACGGCCCGTAGGCGCCATCAGGACAATCTTCCCGTCTGGATAAATCCTGCGGTAAACCTCCAAAATAATCTTCAGCACGGTCGTCTTGCCCGTACCCGGTGAACCGGTGATCACGGACAGGTTATAAAGGAATGCTGTCCGCACTGCGGATTCCTGTTTCCCGGAAGTCCGAAGCCCCTGCTCCGCCCTGACTGTTTCAATGACAGCAGAGATATCCTTCATCGGCGGCCTTTCCTCCGCCAGCATCCTTGCGACCCGGCTGGCAGTCTCATCCTCCTGCGCAAAGGCGTTCGGATGGTAGATGCTGTCCCTCATGGAGACCACAGAGCCGCTTAAGATCATGACGTCCAGTTCCTGCTCCACTTCCTCCGGGCGCACGCGCATTTCCGGAAGCGGGATCTTTTCATTCAGCATCTTAAACGCTGCCTTGCGCAGCTCTTCCCTTCCCAGGAACAGGTGCCCCTGTTTCCCTTTCGCCTCATCCAATGTACAGTGGAGCGCGCCCCTGATCCGCATGGGGTCACGGGGACGGTTATCGGTCTTCCTTACAATGGCGTCCACCCTGCGGAACCCAAAGCCCGGCATCTGGCACAGCTCAAAAGGGCTTTTTTTCAAAATATCCAGACAGGCCGGCCCGAAATACTGGTAGATCTTCAGGGCTGTCTTCGGCGTCAGCTTAAAGGGCGCCAGAAGCGTCATGATATCCCGCAGCGCCCGGCTCTCCGCAAAAGAAGCCCGGATGTCTTCCAGTTTGTTTTCCGTTATCCCCCGGACTTCTAAAAGCCGTTCCGGGTTCTTTTCCAGTACGTCCAGCGTATTGGTGCCGAACCTTGCCACAATCTCAGCGGCCGTTTTCTCCCCGATCCCTTTGATGAGGCCGGAACCAAGATAACTCAGCACGCCCTCCTTTGTTTTCGGTACGACCTCACGCCACTGCTCCACCTGGAGCTGCATGCCGTACTTCCCGTTTACCCATTCCCCGTCCAGTTCCAGCTCCACGGCATCCGTCATGGGGATCTCATAGCCCACGGCGGTGAAACGAATCAGGTGGTCCCCATACCGTCTCTTATCCCTCGCCTGTGCCGGGACGGAAGTATCTTCGGTCTTCATAATGACAATGCAGAATTTATTTGACGGGTTGTGGAAGATCTTCCCGTCATACGTTGCTATAATGCCCATTCTCTCACCTCCATAAAAGCCATAACATAAGCAGGCCCGCAATGACTGCCAGGACAGCGCCCAGCAGGGGATACAGTACCAGATAACATCCCAGGCGCATCAGCCGGAATGCATCCCTTATCAGGAGAAGCAGGAAAAATCCCCCTATGCCCCCCAGTATCCATGTTTTTCTTTTCATGTTCACTTTACCCTTTCTCTGCCATTTTCTTTGTTTTCAGGCGGCATCCACGGAACTGACCTTTACATGGAAGGTCCGGAATTCCGATACCGTTACAAACTGCTCGTAAATCTCCGGGTACTGCAGTTTCAGCCGCATCAGGTTGTCCTTGTCAACCATCATCTTGCGGACCGGGTTGTATGTCAGCGTGTACCGGCTCCCGCCCATATCGCAGACAGCCCTGCAGCTGGTCCCCATCTCCGCAGCCAGGATCGCTTTCAGCCTCTGGATATCGGCCTCCAGCTTTTTGGAATACTTATCCGACTGTTTCTTCTGCTCCTGGAGCTGCATATACCGCATCAGGGTAGACGGCATGGTCCCACTAAGGACAATGGCATCGGCATCCTTGTCTGCCCGGCCGCAATACTGCCTGGCGCTGGCGAGGATCACATCCCCGTCCTCCAGGTAGGGCGGCGGGACCTGTTTCTTCACATAGCTGTCCCAGAATTCCTGTTCCAGAAATACCATCTCTTCCTCATAGGCCATGTCCCTGTGGATCTCCCGGATAATCGTTTCATCCTCCGTGTTGCCGTACAGACAGCAGAAAAACACACGGTCAATATCCATCACGGCCATGTAATGCCTGCCCTGTGCCTCATAGTAGACCGGCACGGCCTCCCTGCCGTCCTTCCACCAGAGGTCTTTTGCGTTGTAGTTGGTGGTCTTGATCTCCAGGATGGCTTTCGTCCCGTCCGGCATGGTGATGAAGTAATCCACGTCTGCCAGCATGAACGGATAAAGGGGATGCCGGAACATCTTTTTGATCTGATAGATGTCAAGCCCTGTCCTGCGCTCAAAGATCTTTGCCACAAGGTCTTCCAGGAGATGGCCCATTTCCATGGCCACCCAGTTCCCCTCGTCTTCCTCCACCGCCGCAATACCCAGCTTGTCATAGTAGATATCCCGTGCGGTACGGAAAGGGGAGATCCCGATAATGGCAGAGACGTCACTGCCGCCGATCCCGCGGCGGCGCCAGTCCAGCCATTCTTCCCGGGTAAGGTCTTCCGTATCCACAAGCACCTGTGGGCTGTGCCTTTCCCTTTCCATGTTTGTATCGGGCATGGTCACGCCCCCCTTCTGGCCCTGTGCGTGAAGTTTACTGTCCGGATCCTGGTACAGTTCTTCCAGTACTGGCTGTCTGCTTTCTGTGCAGCGATATCCCTGAAAGGGTATCCTGCCGCCTGTTTCTGCCAGCTCCTGCCGGCCTGTTTCTTTCTTGTACTCATACGTTCTACCTGCCTTTCTAAAATGTTTTATCCTCAAAGCCTTAATCGGCGTTTGGGCAACAGAATAGTAAAAAGCGGAAATGACCATCTGCCAAATCCCTGGCGTCCATGGATTTCCATGAACCATAGTCATTTCCGCTCTCAAAGGGAAAGTAATCCCTTAACATAAAAAAGCCAGTACACCACCAGCCAAAGGGCATAATGGTACTACTGGCACAAAAATACAAACTTAACAGCGTGTGCAATGCGGACAGTATTCCGCATACAGTCTGAACGGACTGCATTTCCCATACGGGTACGCACAAAAATCAATTACAAGGACAGTTTAGCACAAGATATTGATTTAGTCAAGTAATCAATACTATATATAGTGTTTTTAAAATTATTTTATACATCATCTAATGAGATACACTGCATCCTGTAAAATCTTCCTGTATCTTATGAAACTTCCAGATCAAACAGCGAGAGCTGTACCGGCTGCTCTTTTTTCTCTTTTTCTTTTAGCTGGCGCATCTTTTCCAGTTCCGCTATCCTTTCTGGCCCCAGCCATTTGTCTGCATGGCGCCGCTCTGTGCTGTATTCCTCCAGGCTCTCATATCCGTTCTCCAACAGTTTCTTTTCCAGGCGCCTGACTGCGGACTCCCGTGACTGCCGCCGTCTCTCCCTTTTATCCTCTGAATCCCGTTTTTCCATATCGGAAGCATGCACGATCTGGATTCCATTTCGGATATCTTCCAGGTCCTGCATCAGATCCCGGCTCTCCCTGCGCTCTGCACGGACGTTCTGGATCTCAAAGGAAAAATACCGGCCGTGGTATTCAGAAAAAAAGAGTTCCGTAAAATAGTGGTTCCGCACTTTCTCCTTTATCCTGTCCTGGCAGAGCCTGGCGCATATCTTACAGATATCCATGCTTACCGGATGGTCAAAGAGCTTTTTTCCTTTGATGATCCGGGTGTCCACCTGTCCTTCAAACAGCGTGCCGTTCAGGTCATTTCTGAGATAGGATATCTTTACATCATAAAATACATTCCCCCTTTTCTTATCCAGTTCATGCCCCAGAACCGGGCACATCCCTGCACACCTGTTCCGTCCGCAGTCATAAGGGTCATAGTTCATCTCCCATTCCAGCGTATCCCGGTTGAACCGCATATGCTCCCGGCAGACACGTCCTTTCTTCTGCAGTCCGAAGCTGATCTCCTGCCTCCGTATCTCATCGTCATGCAGTTTCAGGATATGCTCCACACTCCCTTCATAACAGTATTCTTCCCCCGTCATATGGACCTCGCAGTCATACCGGAGTACGCCATGCTCCTGGAGATATTCATGTTTCAGCTTACATTCTTTCTTTTCATAAGGGCAGTGGATGGTAGCCATATCATTTTCAAAAGTCCACTCAATCCCCATGTAACTCATGTTGCTGTGGCACTGGAGCCCTTTGCACTGCAGGCCGCAGGGCGTCTTAAAGGTCTGCTCAAATATCCACCGCCGTTCATAGGTAAAGCCCCCATCATAATTATCAAGGGTCTTTTCCTGCCACATGGGTACGTCAACCCTTACATAGTCCGGATGGTGCTCTGCGTTATATCCTTCCTCCAGCAGCCGTTTTGTCAGAGCATTGTATTCCTCATGTTCTTTTTCTCTCATTCTGTTCCTCCTTACAGTCCCTGGCAGGGACGCATACCAAAATAGTCTTCCATGCGATCCCGCAGCCTTTCTGCCGACATATCATATTCCCCGGCAATACAGGATTCACAGCACGGGTATTTGTACGCCAGGGTTTTTGATAACCGGGCATCCCAGCTGTTTAGCTGCCTGCCGCATTTGTTACAGTCCTGATCCAGCCATCTTACTTTCTGCAATCGCTCTCCACCTTCCTTTCTTCCTTGTGAATGTTGTTGTATCCTTATATGCCTTCCGGCTTTCAGGCAGCAAAAAAGCAGGAATGACTTTCTTATTCCTGGCGTCCGCAGTTTCCTGTGAACCCGTGTCATTCCTGCTCTGAAAAGAGATAATTAAATTTTCCAAAATAAAAACCAGCGGTATATCACTCACAGGACGTAGTGATACTGCTGGCACAATCATACAAACTTAACAGCGTGTGCAATGCGGGGCTAAACCGCATACAGACGTTTCCGGCTGTATTTCCATAAATGAATTCGCACAAAAATCAATTACAATGGAAGTGTAGCACAGGATATGGAATCAGTCAATGAAAAGAAACTGTATATGGTTTAAAAGAAATTTAAAAAAATTTTCGATTCTTGCAGAAATATATGATTTCCACCCTATTTTATTATTGTATAGGTCATTCAGAAAAAGATGCCATAGAGTGTACATTGACAATTTCACAGCATGGTACTGGGAGTTATACAGGTGTATGGGACAGGCCTGCCGTAAAAAGCCTGCCCCTGCTTAATCGCTGCACAGCACGGCCTGGAAATACGCGGCGGGAACTCCGGCGCAGGAAGTGGCCCAGGGTGTCATGCGGAAACAAAAACTGATTTTTTTAGAATTAGAACGTGTTGTTTTTATTTTTTGTTGCAGTGGCTGGCTGAAAATCGTAAGTTATATATGTGTAAGAAACCGTAGGCTCTTTCCAGCCACACAGAAAGGAGGACATTGTGGCTGAACATAGAAACGCTATTCCAAATGCCGATTCGGAAAAAAGGAGTTATTCTGTTGCGGAAGCGGCAGAGATTCTCGGCGTAAGCAAACGTTCCATTTACAAACTGTGCTCTGCAAATGCATTCAAAACAGTTCGTATTGGCAAAAAGCTGAGAATCTCCAGAAAATCCTTTGACGAATGGCTTGATGGAGATAATAACATTTAACAGGAAAGGAGCCTGCATATATGGCATCAATTCAAAAAAGAGGAAAAAAACATGCCGTTGTCTATACCTATACAGATCAGGAAGGGCAGAAAAGACAGAAATGGGAAACATTCAGCACCAAAGCGGAGGCGAGGAAAAGGAAGTCAGCGGTGGAAGCCGAACTTGATAACGGAACTTTTATCCCGCCCAATACAACAACGGTGGAAGATTTCTTAAAGGAGTTTGTTGATCTTTATGGAGAAAAGAAATGGGGCCTTTCGATCTATGCCAGCAATACGGCGCTGATCAACAACTATATCAATCCGCTGATTGGAAACCTTGTTGTCCAGGACATCAACAAAAGGACTGTGGATAAATATATCCAGCAGCTCCAGAAAACAGCCCCTGTAAACACTCCGTATCGTCATGCAAAAACGGAGTATGTGACGCCCTGCACCATCGAAAAGATTATCAAGCTCCTCCGGTGCGCTTTCCATCAGGCAGTGCGGTGGGATATCATCGGCAAAAATCCGTTTGAGGATGCCGACCTGCCGAAACGGGAAAAGAAAGTCCGGGCAATCTGGACGGCGGATACCATCCGCCAGGCTCTCGACAACTGCCAGGATGGGAAACTCTACATTGCAATCAATCTGGCTTTTGCCTGCTCCATGCGGATGGGGGAGATCACCGGTCTGACCTGGGACTGCCTCCACATCGCAGATGAAGACATTGCAAACGATAACGCATATGTATGGATTGAAAAGGAACTTACCCGTGTTGACCAGAGGGCGATTGACGCACTTGGGGAAAAGGATATCCTTTTTGTATTCCCCAGGCTGATGGGCGGCAAATCATCCACCAGGCTTGTCTTGAAAAAACCAAAGACAGAAAGCAGCATCCGTAAGGTATGGCTTCCCAAAACCCTTGCCCTTATCCTGCGCGACTGGAAAGAAAAGCAGGACAGGCTGAAAGAGTTCATGGGGTCGGACTATACAGACTACAACCTGGTACTGGCTCAGGAAACGGGAAGGCCCTGCGAGGACCGCATCATCGGCAACCAGTTTGAACGCCTTAAAAAGTCTGCCGGCCTGCCCAATGTGGTATTCCATTCCCTGCGCCACTCCAGCACGACCTACAAGCTGAAACTGAACAAAGGGGATCTCAAAGCCACCCAGGGAGATACCGGCCATGCACAGATTGACATGATCACGGAAATCTATGCGCATATCCTGGACGAAGACCGCAAGATCAACGCACAGAAATTTGAGACGGCTTTTTACGCCAACCCCGATATGTGCCCCGTGGAGCGCAGCCTCCAGGGAGAGGGCGACTCCGTGCCCAACCCGGACGTTATGATGAAACAGCTGGAATCTTCCCCGCAGGCGATGGACGCTTTCACTCAGAAATTCATCGAACAGTACGGCGACCAGATCATGACGCAGCTTGCAAAAAAGATGCTCGGTGCATGATACGACACAGGATAACATGGGATGCAACGGGAGTACATAAAAGTAAAGATTAGCAAAATGATTAGCAGACCTTGTTTTTCCCGCCAGGGGGTTCGATTCCTTTTAGGACTATCCCCACAGGCGGCAGATTGAAAATGCAGCCACGAAAGGAGGTTATGTTGGAATCCCTGAAGGAACAAAAATGCCGCAACCCTTGAAGTTACGGCATTTCAGCGTCCCCGAGAAGATTTGAACTTCCGACCCCACGCTTAGGAGGCGTGTGCTCTATCCAGCTGAGCTACGAGGACTCGAACGATATGAAGTTTATGAAAAGAGCTTTTTACCCTCCACGGACTTTGATGACCGGGATATTAGGAGGCGTGTGCTCTATCCAGCTGAGCTACGAGGACTCGAACGATATGAAGTTTATGAAAAGAGCTTTTTTACCTCCACGGACTCTGATGAGCGGGATAACTAGGAAACGATCACTCTATTCAACCAAACCATGCGCCCCAGAACAATAAAAACTTTATAAAAAAATCTCTTATTTCACAAGCTCAATTAAACCATATCGGAATTATTATAATCTATTTTTCAAAATAAAGCAAGTATAATTTAAAAATATGATATAAATTTTTATATTATATTTCATACCAACTTTCAATCCATATTTTCACACCAAATCCACATACAAACCTTCACCAATAATCCCCCCAACAAATTCCCGCAATCCTCAAATTCTCCTGTCCCTGAAATTCGCAGTGCCCATCATCCATATCTTCCCTTTAAACCGCCTTCCCATAGCCGGCTCTCCCAGAAGATCCATTTTATTTATCCCAACCCTGAAATACAGATCATTACATTCCAGCATCATATCATAGATTTCCTCCCCGGTAATCCTGTTTTTCTTCAGCGCAACATCTTTAATCTCCCCCAAAATAGAATACTGATCGCACTCAATTCCGCTGGGCATAAAACAAGTATCCACAATCGAATAGATATCCTCCTTCACCACCCTGCGCGAAGCCTGCGAATAAAGATCAATATCCTCAATCGTCAGCGACTCCATGGCATCTTCATCGCCATTTTTAGCGGCCTCCAGGAGATTATCGCGGTTACGCGACGCCACCTTGGCCTTTTCAATCTGCCTTGCCGTTTTATTGACAGGCAGAAGTACTTTTCCATACACCGAAAAAGCAGACAGACTGGCCGATTCCACTCTGGCCCTGCTGTCCCCCTTCATCAGCCTCTCCCGGTATTCAATCGGATTCAGCAAATAGAAAATAAGCGAGATCCCCACCTTATACTCATCCAGCAGCCCCGCATAAGTCTCCTTTTCCGTATGGCGCTGAATCGAACAATCCGCCTTTGAAGTTACCTCTTTATTGAGCAGATATGGATAATAATACTCGATCTCCAGTTCATCCTTATCATCCAACTCCCCATACATTGCGATACCAATCCCGTCCGCAATTTCTGTCTTTAACTCATAAATACTCGTCTCCCTGTCAATCTGGAAGCACCTGGAGCAGCGCGCCTCCTTTGAAAGACAACGGAGCAAAATATTAATATCTCTCTTTTTCTGATACATGCTGAATCCCGCAGCACGCAAAAATTTATGCATTCTCTCTTTCACCCTCTATCAAAAATTTCCGTTTCTTCTGTATTATATACATTCGCCACAAATTTTGTTATACCAATTCCTAGTACTACAGCGAACTTTTTGAAAGCGTGGTCTTTCTATGAGCCAGATAGGCACAATGGTTCCTGCGTATGTAGTAACATACAATCGCTTTCATATTCGTAACTGTATAGGTTATAATTCCATGCATCAGCTTTACTACCATCGGCATGGTCAATGGAATCTCTTTTTTTTAAAGATTTCCCGTATATAAATCGTAAACAGATGCGCTATCATCACAAACAGCATATGACGCTTCCAGCCCTGGTAACTCCGGCATTCATAATGTCCCATTCCCAGGTTGCTTTTACATTCTTCAAAGCATTGTTCAATGGGCCATCTTAAGGTTGCTGCCCTGTCCAGTTCCTGGACAGCCAGACCTCCTGGGGCATTGGAAACGAAATATTTTACTTCCCCATCTGCATATTTCCTTAAATAAAGCCATATTTCCGGCCCCGGCTTCACATAACTGCGGTTCCCGTCTTTACGGCAGGAATAACAGCGCATATATTTCCTCTCTGCAAGGATCGGACCCTTCGCTCCTTCTGCCAGTACAACGCTTTCCCAGGGGACGGAACTGTCCTCTGCGATTTCACGTACCGATACCGGCTTAGTGGACAATACCGGATGTTTTCTGGGGCGGCCCCTTTTCGTTTCCGGGTAACACATCTGAGGGTATTCGGGAAATACCTGCTCTTTTGCGTTTGTTGCCGCAAAATACCATACCCCTTCCGGCAGTTTCAGCCCGTCAAGAAAGGCATGGTCATTCCCGTATGCCGCATCGCAGCCAATCCATCGGA